>NZ_DBLZZO010000007.1:0-95805 GCF_057858645.1 Eubacterium sp. | reverse complement strand
TGGCAGACGCGCAGGACTTAAAATCCTGTTGTGGCAACACAGTACCGGTTCGATTCCGGTCACCGGCATAAGAGATATCACCCATGTGATATCTCTTTTTTGTGTAATAGGAAATTCTCTAAAATTTATTGTTACACAAAATCTACTATGGATGCGAGTTGTCGCCAATACACGTAAATTATTTTAATAAATTAGGAGAGAAAAATGAAAAATAAACTATTAAGAAGAATTGCAACGGCAGCCGGAGTGCTAACTATGACATGTTTAGTGTTTGGCACTTCAACAAAAGCTTATGGAAAACAATTAAAGACAAATGTTACAATTACTAAGCTTTCTACAACAACAAAGGGAACAAAACTTCAGTGGAAGTCTAAAAAGAAATATGACAGATATATTGTTTATAGAAGCGTAAATAATGGAACATTTAAAAACGTCGATTATACTTCTTCTTTAGAATACATAGATGATGATATAGAGACAGGAGAAAAATATACATATAAAATCAGACCATTAAAGTATAAAAAGCATAATAAAAAATCTTATGGAAATTACTCGTATGTTTCAGCAGAAATAGTTGCAAAACCTCTAGGGGTTAAGGACGTAAGCGTTGTGGATTTTAAAGACTACAAGTTTGTAACATGGGATTTAAATGATAGTGCGTCAAGTTATGTTTTATATAGAAAAAAGAGTGGCGGTAAGTGGAAGTACATAACGGAATTAGCAGATGGTAACGGCTCCTATAAGGATTATGATGCTTCAAAGTCAAAAAAGTATCAGTATAGAATTGCTGTAGTAGAAAACATAAACGATACTATTTATAAAAGTGCTTATACAAAATCATCTTATGCCGGTAATTTAAAAGGTATAGATGTTTCATATCATAATGGAAGAATTAACTGGAAAAAAGTTAAAAAAGCTGGAATTACTTTTGCTATGATTAGACTTGGTTATGGAACAAAAAAAGGTGGCATTGTTGATAAGCAGCTAGATTACAATTATAAGAATGCAAAGAAAAATGGAATCAAGATAGGTTTATACCTTTATAGTTATGCTGACAATAACAAGGAAGCAAAAAATGAAGCTAAGTTTACATATAAAATGCTAAAAAGTTATGGCGACATTGATTATCCAATCGCTTTTGACTTTGAAAATGGATATAGAAATAAACGAAAGTACAAGAAATCCAATACAAATATAATCAAAACATATTGCGATTATTTGGAAAATAGAGGCTATGATACCAGTGTGTATTCTTACATGGACTTTTTGAAATATTCAGTGTATTACAAAAAGATATCTGACTATGGAGTATGGCTTGCAAGATGGACACATAATACAAAGAATTTTTATGATGGTGGTATTCCAAATGTTCAAATGTGGCAGTATTCTGACAGAGGAACTGTAAGGGGAATTAATTCAAGAGTAGATTTGAATTGGAATATAATAAAATAGTATTCGTATTCTTTTAATATTATTTTTCATGTAAGATTAAATTATAGTTGATAAAAGTCCGTATATTTATTAAGTTTTAGTTTATGAAGGTTGAGTTAGGATTTCTCGAATTTTCATATATTTACCTATTTTGAATTTTTCGTATTTTTATTGATTTCTGGTTGACAGAGAAAAGGATATGATGTAAAATAAGCAATGTCGCTAAAATGTGACTTGTGCGTACGTGTAGCTCAGTTGGATAGAGCGTCTGGCTACGGACCAGAAGGCCGAGGGTTCGAATCCTTTCACGTACATAAGAGAGACTCATAATTTGAGTCTCTTTTTTTTTGTTTAATAAGAAATTCTAAAGGAATTTCTTATTAAACAAAAACGTTCCACAAGGGAGGTACACTGGTGCGAGAAGAAAATAGTTGTGGGAGGGCACGTACTTGGTGTTTGGAATGTCGCAAGCGACATTCTTTTTAATGTAATAAATACTTAAGTTATAAAATAAAAAACAAAAACTTTGTTGACGGAGGGGATAAAATGTGTTATAAACTATTTGTATTAATCAGAATAGTACAATTAATACACAGGTAATACAATAGAGGAAAAGAAAAAAATAAAGGGGAATTATAATGCTAGAAACAAAAAATTTAAAGAAAGTATACAAAACAAAAAAAGGTGTTTCTGTCAATGCTTTAAACGGGGTATCTATTAAGTTCCCGGAGAAAGGACTTGTATTTCTTTTAGGAAAATCAGGAAGTGGAAAATCTACACTTTTAAATTTATTAGGTGGCTTGGATAAGTACGATGAAGGCGAAATAATTATTAAAGGTGTTTCATCTAAAGACTTTAACCAAAGTCATTTCGATTCTTACAGAAATACATACGTTGGATTTATTTTTCAGGAATACAACGTTTTAGAAGAATTTACCGTTGGAGCAAACATTGCATTGGCAATTGAACTTCAGGGACGAAAAGCATCTGATGAAGAAATCAATTCAATTTTAACAAAGGTTGATTTAGAGGGGTACGGAGATAGAAAGCCAAACGAATTGTCAGGTGGACAGAAACAGAGAGTGGCTATAGCAAGAGCCTTGGTAAAGAATCCACAGATTATTATGGCAGATGAGCCTACAGGAGCTTTGGATTCTAAAACAGGAAAACAGGTTTTGGATACATTAAAGAAATTGTCAGAAGAGAAACTGGTAATTGTTGTATCACATGACAGAGAATTTGCTGAAACTTATGGTGATAGAATTATCGAATTGGCAGATGGAAATATCATTGAAGATATGGAAAAGTCAGTGAAGATTGTAGCAAAGCAACGTAAAATAAATGAAGATAATTTACAGTTTAACGACACAACAGTTGTTGTAAAAAAAGGCTATCATTTAACTGAAGATGACAGGATAAAAATTAACGAATATATTGATAGAGTTAATAGCAATTTAAACATTAAGGTTGCTAACGAAAATCAGGGCGGTAGCACAGGAGAGTTTGTAAAAACAGACGAAAGTAAAATTAAATATCAGGACAGAGAATTTAAGTTAATCAAATCTAAACTACCTTTGAAAAATGCATTTAAAATTGGTGCAAGTAGTTTAAAACACAAAAAGATTAGATTGACAATTACAATTTTACTGTCATTTGTGGCGTTTACATTGTTTGCTTTAGCTGATACTTTTGGAAATTACAACCATATAAAAACATGTACAAAATCAATTGTTGATTCAAAAATAAAATACGCTACTGTTTCCAAATCAATTAAAGTAGGCGATGGCACATACAGCTATTGGAACGAATACGGAAACTATTTATCAAAAGGTGATTTGAAAAAAATCAACGAAGAGACAGGTTTGAATTTCACAGGGGTTATAACACCAAATGAAGAATTGACTTTAGGTAACATCGACACAAATGTAAAATTAACTGAAAATGATTCATATTGTGCATATGCAAATTCAGTGTCAGGTTTTACTACTCTTGATAACAAGAAATTAAAAGAGTACAACTACAAAATGATTGCGGGAAAACTACCGGAAGGAAAGAACAACGACATTGCGTTAAGTGAATATGTTTTTGAAACTTTCAAAAAAGCTGGTTATGTAAATGGAAATAAGACAATAAAGATTAATGATTACAATGATTTAGTTGGAAAAGAAATTGCTATCGGAAAATCAAAATATAAAGTTGTCGGAATTTTTGATACACAGGTTGATTTAAATAGATACAAAGATTTGTCAGGGGATTTAAAAGGAAATTCATCTGCAGAAAATTTAGCATTGTATGCGCTAGGAAATGAACTTGGAAAAATTCAACAGTACAGTCTTTCATCTGTGGCAGTTGTAAGTAGCGAAAAGTTTGCTGAAATCAAAAACGATGTTCCTAATTTTGTTCAGATGATGAACTCATACTTAAATGTATTTGATGATAAGGCTTCAGTAGATGGTGAGTATATTGGAACAATTGACGACATAGATTTAAATGACGTTACATGGCTTGACGGAAAGAAAGATAAGCTTGCAAACAACGAAATAATTGTTGATATTAAGAGCTTTACTTTTGATGAAAACCATGAGACAACTCTTAAAGAAAAATTAGAATACTTGAAAACACATACTTTTACTGTTTATACAGGAGATGATGAGAATACTAAGGATCTGGAAAAATGTAAGGTTGTTGGTGTTTTAGATTATGGCAAGGGCGAAGATAAATACCAGGGCGTTTACATTGTTCCTGAGAATATATTTGGTTACAGCGAAGAGTGGACAAAAGGAAAAGGTGATTATGATTTTGCAGTAACAGCAATGCCTAAAAAAACTTCTGATATAGAAGATATTGTAAAATATTGCTACACAATTAGAGATGGTGTTAAATACCAGATGCAGAATTCGGTAACATACGAATTAGATACAGTTGATGAAATTTTAAAAGTAATGTCAAAGGTATTTTTCTATGTGGGACTTGGATTTGCGTTGTTTGCAATGATTATGCTTTCTAATTTTATTGCAACAAGTATTTCATACAAGAAGCAGGAAATTGGTATTTTAAGAGCTATTGGTGCAAGAAGTAATGATGTATTCAGAATTTTCTTTGCAGAAAGTTTTGTTATTGCAATGGTTAATTTTGTATTAGCATGCACAGCAACGGGAGTTGGAACAGCAATTTTAAATGGCTTATTTAGAAGCAGGGTAGGAATTTTAATTACTGTTTTGAATTTTGGTATAAGACAGATTGCACTATTATTCATTATTAGTATAGGTGTTGCAGCAGTTGCAAGTTTCATACCGGTTTACAGGATTGCATCAAAGAAACCAATCGAGGCAATTAGAAATAAGTAATAAGTAAACTGTAATTGAATACAGATAATTTAGAAAAATAATAAGACAGATAAAAACAGTAGAGAAAAACGATAAACTTTAATTGGAGAACATTAATGGACCACACATATTATAGTCAAAGTTCAAGAGGCGAAATCTTTGGTGGAGGCTTCCGGGAAAATTAAGATTGCTGACATTGGAAATGCAGAACAAAAAGAAATGATAAAAATATGAAAAACTTAAAAACAAAAAAGTATGAAAAATAAAAATGAAGAAAACAACAAAAAGAAAAGTATGAAAAACCGAAAGTGCTAACTAAAAGGAAAAAAGGAAAAAATAATGGGGGAAAACAGTTTTGCAATTATAGCATGAATAAAAAAGAAATATGCAACCATAATATCTAATGCAAAATGTATTAAACATTTTTTTAGGAGGTTATTATGGCAAAGAAATATTCAAGTTCAAAGAATGCGTATGATTGTAATGATTCTGTAAATGAAGCTGATACAAACAAAGCTTCAAGTAAGAACTCAGCTAAAAATTCAAGCAAGAATTCTTATTCATCAGAATCATCAAAGAATGATTATGACAACAAGGCATCAACAGATAGTTACAATGATGAAGCATCAGATGATGCAAGTGATTGCAAGAACTGTAGATAACAAAAGAAAGCCTACAATCTTTAACAGGTTGTAGGTTTTCTTTTTACGTATTGGGAAATAAAATACAACAGTAAATGTAAAATGCCAAATGCCAAATGGTCAGGCAACTTTGTTGAATTTTGAAATATAATAGTTATATAAATTATTAGTGGATATGAACATGGGAAAATTCAATTATATATCATTAGAAGAAGCACGAACCAGAGCGATGGAAGAAAAATATATTGTCGCAGATTTGAGAAGTCCCCAGGAATTCTATTACTCACACGTTGACAATGCCATTAACGTTCCGAATCCAACAGTTGAAAAAATAGCACAGTACAATAAGAAAGATTACACATGGATTCTATATTGCAGAAGAGGTAGTCTAAGTTTCAAACTGGCAAGTGAATTATCAGATTGCGGATATAAGGTACTGGCTGTTGTGGGCGGTTACAAGGAGTAAAAGTAGAACTTGGGTTACTAAATATAGGCAGGATTAAGGAATGATACTATTGTGGTTTATGGGAATAATGTTCCTGCATTGTTGCGGAATGTTATTGTGGCTGTAAGAGAATGTCACTTCGGCTGTTAAAGTTGACATCGCAAACTATTGTTATTATTATTGAAGAAGTAGCAAAAAAAAGTTAATGGGCAATTAAAAAAATACAACGAAGATAGGAAGATAAATGGATAATTTAACATTAGTAGCACCATGTCATTTTGGTGTTGAATCAGTATTAAAAAGAGAAATTTTAGATTTAGGATATGAAATAATCAAGGTTGAAGATGGCAGAATCACATACAAAGGTGACAGCCTTGCAGTTTGCAGATCAAACGTTTTTTTGCGGACGGCAGAACGTGTTTTAATTCAAATTGGAAGAGTTAAGGCAACAAGTTATGATCAACTGTTTGAGGAAGTAAAAAAACTTAATTGGTCAGATTTTATTCCAGCAGACGGAAAGTTCTGGGTTAAGAAAGCAAGTACTGTAAAGAGCAAACTTTTTAGCCCTTCAGACATACAGAGAATTGTGAAGAAGGCAATTGTTGAAAGTCTGAAAATAGACTATAAAGTCAATTGGTTTGACGAAGATGGAAGCGAGTACCCAATTAGAGTATTCTTTTACAAGGATGAGGCAATTATTGCCCTTGACAGTACAGGTGAGTCGTTGCACAAGCGAGGTTATAGAAAATATACAGCTAAGGCACCTATTTCAGAGACATTAGCAGCAGCTCTTATTATGCTTACTCCATGGCACAAGGATAGAATTTTAGTTGATCCTTTTTGTGGATGTGGAACATTTCCAATTGAGGCAGCCATGATTGCAGCCAACATTGCCCCTGGAATGAATAGGGAATTTACAGCAGAAGAATGGACAAATATTATAGACAAAAAAGACTGGTATCAGGCAATTAATGATGCAAATGATTTAATTGACGATGATATACAGGTAGACATTCAGGGGTACGATATTGATAAGGAAATGGTGGAATATTCACGTAAAAATGCAGAAAATGCAGGTGTGGACCATTTAATTCATTTTCAGACAAGACCTGTGGAAAAATTAAGTCACAGCAAGAAATATGGATTTATAATTACAAACCCTCCTTACGGCGAAAGACTTGAGGAGAAGTCTGCTTTAAAACCACTTTACAGAACCATAGGGGAAAGATACAAGAGTTTGGACAGTTGGTCTGCGTTTATTATTACATCTTACGAGGACGCAGAAAAGGATATGGGAATAAAAGCAACTAAAAACCGTAAGATATATAATGGAATGTTGAAAACATATTTCTACCAGTTTATGGGACCAAAACCACCTAAAAAAGGAAAAGTGAATGAAAAGAAAGAAAATAATTAAATTAATTATTTGGGGAATTGGGCTGGTTTGTATTATCGGAATTGCTAATTTTATAATTACAAGCGGTACTGTTGAAAGAAATTCAGCAGATTATGAAAAAGCTAAAATAAAAAATTGGAATGCCGTAATGGCAAAAAGTTCCAACAAAAAAGTAATTAATTTACAGGTTGATAATAAAAAAATAGAATCGAAAGATTATACGCTTTATATGAGTGACAACATGAATCTGATGATTCCAATTAATATAATAATGGATGTTTTTGACTGTTCCCAAAATATTTATAATAACAAAAGGGTAATAGTTGAAAAAGGCAGAAACATTGCGGTTATGTACATTGGAAAAGACACAATAATTTTTAACGACAACCAGTACAAATTACAGGATAAAGTCGTAAGAAAAAATGGAACAGTTTACATACCTGCAAATATTTTTAAGGATTATTTTAATTATAAATATACATGGGACAGCCAGCTAAATAAGGCGTTTATGAATGACAGGGCAGTGAAGGATTCAAAGCTACCTACAAGATATAGTTACATTGACAAAAAGAGAGCGGTGGAAGTTAAGGACCAGGGAAATTATGGAACCTGTTGGGCTTTTGCTACTTTGACGGCTCTTGAAACATCACTTATGCCTGAAGAAAAAATGGATTTTTCAGAGAATAATTTGGTATACAATAATGACTTAGGAAATGACATTCAAGACGGGGGTGACTATATGATGGCAATGTCATATTTAATGGCATGGAAAGGCCCTGTTTTAGAAAAAGATGACAAATATGGAAATGAAACTTACAACAAGAATGCCAAAGTTGTAAAGCATGTTCAGGAGGCTCAAATTATTCCCGAAAAGAATTACGAACAGATAAAAGAAATGGTTTACAAATACGGCGGTGTTGAAACTTCAATGTACATGTCAATGAGTAATGCTGACATGTCGTCAGTTTATTACAATGAGACAGAGCATGCTTATTGTTATAAAGGAAATAACAAGCCAAATCACGATGTTGTAATAATTGGCTGGGATGATAATTATTCAAAAGAATTGTTTAATGATAAGTCAATAAAAGGTGACGGGGCTTTTATTTGTATGAACAGTTGGGGAGAAGATTTCGGCTATAAGGGAACTTTTTACGTTTCTTATTATGATGACCTTATTGGAAAAAATAACGTTTGTTACACAAAAGTAGAAGACACTGATAATTACAAGAGTATATATCAAAGCGATTTGTGTGGCTGGACGGGAACTATGGGCTTTCAAAATGAGCCCACAGTGTATTTTTCAAATGTTTTTAAGGCAAAGGTTGACGATAAAATTAAGTCGGTTGGTTTTTACGGCACAGATACTAATTTGCAATATGAAGTATTTGTATGTACAGACTACAAAAATAATGCATCATTAAATGAGCGCAGTCATGTTGCAGCAAGTGGAAAATTAACAAATAAAGGCTTTTACACAATTGAGCTGGACAAAGAATATGCTGTGAAGAAAAATCAGAAATTTGCCATTATTATAAAAGTAACCAACAATAACAATGATAATGTATTCAAGCTGATACCGGTGGAAATGCAAACAAAATCAATGGAAGGGAAGGTAGACCTAACAGATGGGGAGGGCTATTTTAGCTCCAGTGGTGTTAATTGGCAGTCTGCCGAAAATCAGGGTTGTAATATATGTTTAAAAGCCTATGGGGCAAATTAACCGGGGATATTCCCCAAATATAAACCGCAAAACAGGCTGGAACACATTATGTACAAAACTGTTAGAATAAAGTAAAAAAACACGTGATATGAGCGATTTTGGACGAAATATTACGTGTTAAAAGCTTTAATATACATAATTGTTACATAGAAAGAAACAAAATGAACCTAGTTCCCTTTGTTTCTGACAAATGTCACTGATTTAAAGACGGTGGCAATACGTATAATACGAGAAAGGAAGAAAGCATGAAAAAGATAATTTTTGCAACTACAAACGAAAATAAAGTTCGTGAAGTAAGAATGATGATGGATGGACTGGATGTAGAACTTTGCACAATGAAAGAAGCAGGAGTGGATGTTGACATTGTGGAAGACGGGACAACTTTTGAGGAAAATGCCATTATTAAGGCGAAAACGATAATGGAAATAACAGGAGAAATCGCAATTGCCGATGACTCAGGGTTAGAAGTAGATTATTTAGATGGGGCACCGGGAATTTATTCTGCAAGATTTTTAGGGGAAGACACCAGCTACGATATAAAAAATAACTATATTATCGAAAAATTAAAAGATGCAAAGGGAAAAGAGCGTAGTGCAAGATTTGTGTGTGCCATGGCTGTAGCTTTCCCAAATGGCGAAATTTCTACCTGTAAGGGCATAATTGAAGGCTTGATTACATACGAGCAAAAAGGAACAAACGGATTCGGATATGATCCAATTGTTTATGTGCCTGAATTTGAGATGACAACAGGCGAAATGACTCCTGAATTAAAAAACAGTATTAGTCACAGGGGAAAAGCATTAGAACAAATGAAAGAAATTTTGAAAGGAAAACTTTAAGATTATGAAAAAGGTAATAATTATTAGCGACTCACATGGAAATTTAGATAATGTTAGAAAAATTGTTGAAAAAGAGAAAAATTATGATATGGTAATTCATCTTGGGGATTTAATTGGACAGGATGATTTGCTAAAAGAAATTTGCAAATGTGAAATAAAATGTGTAAGAGGAAATTGTGATTTAATGTCAGAAAATCCACTTTTTGATGTTGTAGAAGTTGAAAAAAATAAAATTTTTATAACTCATGGGCATTGTTTTGGTGTAAATTTTGGCGTGGAAAAATTATGTTACGCAGCAGAAGAAGAGGGCTGCAAAATTGCAATGTATGGTCACACTCATTATCCGGAAAATTCTGTCTATGGTGGCATAATCGTAGTAAATCCAGGCAGTGTGAGCCAACCAAGACAATTAAATCACAAGCCAACTTATGGAATTTTGACGGTAGATGACAGTGGAAAATTGGACGTTAGAATCCAGTATGTTTAGCCGTAAAAATCAGGTTAAAAAATTTTTTTAAAAAAAATTAAAAAAACGCTTGACTTTATTTGGCACTTACCCTATAATTACTCTTGCGTTGTGAAACACAAGGCAACACAAAAACACAGAACGGGGTGTGGCTCAGCTTGGCTAGAGCGCCTGATTTGGGATCAGGAGGTCGCAGGTTCGAATCCTGTCACCCCGATGTTTTGCGGGTGTAGTTCAGTGGTAGAACACCAGCCTTCCAAGCTGGATATGTGGGTTCGATTCCCATCACCCGCTTCTATATAGCAATAGTTATATGGGGTATGTGTCCATAGCTCAGCTGGATAGAGCAACGGCCTTCTAAGCCGTGGGTCGGGGGTTCGAATCCCTTTGGGCACACTTCTGGATTAAACCAGAGCATGGCATGGTGGCTATAGCGCAGTTGGTTAGCGCGCCAGATTGTGGCTCTGGAGGCCGAGGGTTCGAATCCCTCTAGCCACCTTACACAATGGGCTATCGCCAAGCGGTAAGGCACAGGACTTTGACTCCTGCACTCGCTGGTTCGAATCCAGCTAGCCCAGTTAGATGGGTTAGACTCATTAAGAAAAATAATTAATACGGGCCACTAGCTCAGATGGTAGAGCACTTGACTTTTAATCAAGTTGTCTGGGGTTCGATTCCCCAGTGGCTCACTAGGGTGCAAGTTTTACTTGCACCTTTTGATTTTAACAGGGTATGCAAATACCAACGCATAAGCTACTGTGAAGCAATTAAGGTTCATGTACTAATGTGCGCAAGTTAATATCCGCGGGTGTGGCGGAATTGGCAGACGCGCTAGATTTAGGTTCTAGTGGGAGACCGTGCAGGTTCAAGTCCTGTCACCCGCAGTTTAAGAAAGTCGAATCTCTTGTTGAGGTTCGACTTTTTCTTTTACTAGGAAATAAATATGAAATATGATAAAATTATAGAGTTGTGTGCAAACAATGACAAAGTGAAGAACAGATTGGAGAGTAAAATGAAAAAAGTAATTATTATTGGGGCAGGCCCGGCAGGACTTACAGCAGGATACGAACTATTAAAACAAAAAGGATATGAAGTTACTATTCTGGAGGAAACGGACAGAATTGGGGGGATTTCACAGACTGTAAAATATAAAGGAAACAGAATGGACATTGGTGGCCATAGATTTTTCTCCAAAGATGACAGAGTAAATAATTGGTGGAACAATATAATGCCAATACAGGGGAAGTCATCATACGACGATAAGGTTTTAGGAAGAGAAAAAAGCTACGCTACAAACGGACCTGATCCTGAAAAAGAAGATAGGGTAATGCTTATAAGAAATAGAGTTTCGAGAATCTATTACGCAAAGCATTTCTTTGATTATCCTGTCTCTCTTAAATGGGCGACAATTAAGAATATGGGCTTTACAACAACTATGAAGGCGGGCTTTAGTTATTTACATTCAGTTTTCAAAAAACTGCCTGAAGATAATTTGGAAAATTTCTATATAAACAGATTTGGACGAGTTTTGTATTCTATGTTTTTTGAAGGTTATACAGAGAAACTTTGGGGCCGACACCCTAGGGAAATCTCGGCAGATTGGGGAGCGCAAAGAGTAAAGGGACTTTCAATATCTGCTGTTTTAAAAGATGTATTCAGTAAGATTATGCCAAGTGGAAAAAGCAAAAAAGTAGAAACTTCATTAATTGAAGAATACATATATCCTAAATATGGGCCGGGCCAGTTGTGGGAAATGGTTGCCAAAGAAATAGAAGAAATGGGCGGTACCATTGTTTTTAACAGCAAGGTTACAACAATTAATACGGAAGATGGCGGTAAAACTGATAACAAAGGAGCGCATAATCAGGAAAGTAGCGGAGTACATAATCAGGAAAACAGAGAAGTGCATAATCCGGAAAATAATATAGTAAAAAGTGTTTGTTGCACAGAAAATGGACAGACAGTGGAATATGAAGGGGATATTTTTATTTCTTCAATGCCGGTTAATGACTTGGTGGCAGGCATAAAGGGCAGTGAAATACCCCAGGTAGTTGAAGAGTCAGCAAAAGATTTACCTTTCAGGGATTTCGTCACAGTTGGCTTACTTTTAGACAAATTAAATTTGAAAAATGAAACTAATTTAAAAACTTTAAATAATATTGTGCCTGATTGCTGGATTTATGTTCAGGATACAGGAGTTAAGTTGGGAAGAATTCAGGTGTTTAACAACTGGTCGCCTTACATGGTTCAGGAGCCGGACAAATATGTTTGGATAGGACTGGAATATTTTTGCAGGGAAGGCGATGAATTCTGGAATATGAGTGATAAGGAATGTATTGATTTTGCAATTAATGAGCTGGTCAAAATGGACGTGATTAAGACAGCGGATGTGCTTGATGCTCATAGAGAAAAAATCAAGAAAGCATATCCGGCATACTTTGATGGCTATGCAAATATGAATGAAATTATTGATTACCTTAATACTTTTGACAATCTGTATTGCGTGGGTCGAAACGGTCAGCACAGATATAACAATATGGATCATTCAATGGTTACATCTTTTGAAACTGTAAAAAATATTGTGAATAATATTAAAGACAAAAGCAATATTTGGAATGTAAATACAGACAAAGAATATCACGAAACAAAAGAATAAACATTAGCAATAGAATGACAATGGGTAGGAAATCCAATCAAAAGTAAAATTGTTACAGAAACAATAAGGAGCAAAAATGCAATATTTAATGTTCTTAATAGGAATTGTCTTGGGGGTTCTTATTATCAAAATTTTCAACAGAAAAATAGAGAAATCGATTAAACTAAAAAAATATAACAGATATATGTTCTGGGTTGCGCAGGCATTGCTTGCAGCAGTGGTATTGGAAATTTTTACTTTTAATTTCACAAGCTATGAGAAAAACAATAATCCAAAGTTTGCTGTAATGTTTGATACTAAGACACTTGAAAACACCGTAACTTCAGACAGCAATGAAATAGTAGAAAAGAATAAGGCGGAAAACGGAAACGTGGAAGTAAGCAAGGAAGGGGAAACACGTTTGTATTCTGTTATTGTGTATGCCGACTGTGCAATTAAAGATTTGGACCTATCTATGGATGGAGCAGAGAAAACTGCTAACTGTAAGGTCTATTATAAGGACGAGGCGAACACTGTAGAATACGCGAAAGCCGACTGCAATGTAACACTTGTAAATGGACTTGCATCTACAGGACATATAAAAACTCATTTTGCAGGGAAAACAGATTCTGTAAAACTAACCTTAGAGGTTCCGGTAGAATCTTCTATAAGTAAAATATATGTGAAAGTAAATTATAGTAAGGCTTTTAAATTTAATGCTATTAGAACTATAGTTATGATGATTTTTATTATGCTTTTTACCCTTATAAGATTCACAGGAAGCATTGAGTTTGTAAATAAAACAAAAAATATACATTATAATAGGAAGATACTCGTTACAATAATGATTCTTCAGGTTGGATTTGTGGTTCTGCTAGCGGGCATGACTAATGCTAGTTTTGATTATGCAGGACGGCTAACCGGATTTG
The DNA here is from genome assembly GCF_057858645.1 of Eubacterium sp. NCBI lineage: Bacteria > Bacillati > Bacillota > Clostridia > Eubacteriales > Eubacteriaceae > Eubacterium > Eubacterium sp. The sequence goes on along the minus strand of NZ_DBLZZO010000007.1, from coordinate 81,974 downwards.
ATTTTAGCACCGATATGGACGCTTATCAGGAATTAACAGTGGCGCTGGCAAATGGAAAAGTAGACATAAATGGTGTTAGTAGTAGTGGAACCTATTTTGTGCAAAGTCAGATTGAACAACTTAACAAGTTAAAGAACCCATACGAATGGAAGCAAAGAAGCAATATTAAATACAAGTGGGACAGAGCTTTTTACAAAGGAAAATATTATTGCTACTTTGGTGTTGTGCCTGTGCTGTTTGTATATCTTCCTATTTATATGGTAACGGGCGCACTGATTAGCACGAAAATATATGTATTAATGATGTGCGTTATTTGCATGCTTCTTATGTGCAAGCTAATAATGACGATAGTCAACCGTTGGAAAAAGCCTGTTAATGTGTGGGTAATCGCAAGTTTGGTTGTGTGCTTCATTAGTAGCTCCTTCCTATTATATAGTATTAACGGAAGCAAGTTCTATGAGGCGGCGTCAATATCTGCACTTGCCTTGGCTTTGATGGGGATTGATTGCATACTTAATGCCTTTACTGAAAAAGGAATTAAAAAGAAAAGGCTTCTGCTTGGAGCAATTTCCATGGCATTGGCAGTAGGATGCAGACCAAACTTTGTGTTAGGGTCAATTATTATTGCACCGATAGTTCTAAATGGACTGGCAACAAACGGTGGATATAATAGAATAAATAAAGTTGGAAAGACAAGTGGAAATGAACACAAAAGATGCAATTATTTTAAGGCAATATTTTCCAAAAAAAATATAAAAGAGATAATAGTGTTTGCATTGCCATATTTGGTAATTGGAATTGCTCTAATGTATTACAATTATATTCGCTTCGGAAGCATTACAGAGTTTGGAGCAAGGTATCAGTTGACAGTGTACGATACAAGCTACTATCATATAACGGATATTGGAAAACTTCCTGTGGCAATAAGCAAAGGCTTGTTGATGCAACCAAGTGTAAGCTCGGTTTTTCCATACTTTAATGCAACAACAGAAAGTAGTGATTACATGGGATTCTTCTACAGTATGGCTTGTATGGGAATATTTGCCTATCCTGTAATGTGGCTGCTTACCCTAGTGCCATGGGCTAGCAGAAGAATCATAAAAGAAACAGGAAATAGAGGCTTCGTAATGACAGCTTTGGTAGTTGCTTTTGCAATGTGTTATATAACAACCACAATGGGTGGAACGTCACTTCGATATTCTATTGATTATGCCTGGATGTTCTTTCTTCCTATTATATATGTGGTTCTTATCATGTATTCCAAGGCGAGAGAGAAAGGCATTGAAAGATATGTAACAATAATAATGATTGGTCTTGCCATAGCATCTTTTGCAATAACAGCCATGGTTGCAATCTCTCCGGAATGGAGCGATATAAAATATGATTCGCCAGTACTGTTTTATTATATTAAACAGATGCTGGTATTTTGGAAATAACTCTAGAGAACAATAGAATAGTATATTAAGCTTAAATAGCCTGCGTATCTAATAGTAATAGATGCGCAGGCTTTTTTCGTTAAAACAAAATGAAAAAATAGACAAGAAAAGACAAAAAAATATCTAAACAATATACAAAAGAACGAAAAACGTTTCCCCAAAAATAAAAAACAATAAAAATTAATAAAAAACATTTTTTTGCAACGTTTTTTCAATGCCAAAATTGTAAGATGTGACAAAAAAGTGAACGGTATATGTTCTTTTATTGAAAAAAAATGGCGAATCCTATAAAATAGAAGTAAAACAAAATGGTTAAGTGGGTCTTTTTTGACTCAAAATGCCATATTTGAATAAATTGATTTTACTAATTATATAGAAAAAATAAATTTGAAGAATACTAAACTTTAGGATAAAGCACGAAAGGACAGGAAGAATTATGAAACAGATAGTGAGACGAATAACAGGTTGGCTATTGGTATTGTCAATGGTAACATCCATGTTTGGACAATCCACACCAATCACATACGCTGCTTCCAAAAATGGTAATGGGGAGACACCGGGAATTGAATTCTCAATGGTGTATCAGTCAGGTGGTAGTAGTATTAACGCAGATAAGGATAATACGAATGGAGACAATGAAGTATCGGATAGTCTGCAAGGTAAGAACAAAGCGTTGTTAGGACGTGGATATGAGAATCATATTAAGGTAAACCTTGTAGGAAACCTGAATGGTAACGGTAGAGCTTCAGGAATGTACTTTGAATTGGAATTACCGGTATTTCGTATTGTAAATGACAAGCTTACACTCATTCCATCAGAGGAGGCCGCAAAGCTAACTGATGAAGATTTTAAAAATGATAAAAGTCTTATAAGGGTTATGGCAGAGTTTACATCTGACACACCATTAGATTGGGATTATATTCAGGACAAACATTATTGGGGAACTAAGGTAAGGGTTAAAAATACAGGTAATGTTGTTGCAGGAAAACAGGCGGTACTGCCTGTGAACTTGTGGTTTGAAGGAAATATGCCTGAAAACTCAGCGAGTATAGTTAAGCTGGGTGGCGGTTATGCAACCTATAGAGACTATAGTGGAAATATATATGATGGTTACGAAAAGGATGCAACTACAGTAACAGATACTGCTGCTATATTTACTATGATTTGTAGTAACTTAGAGTGGACAACAAGTATCGTAGGAGTTGCACCTAAGAATGTTCTTTGGGATAGATACAATTATGTAACTTATAAAATTACAATAAAAAATACATCTAAGGATACGGATTCCTGTTATGATTCTTCCAACTTCCAAATTAAAGCACCGACGGATTTTGAAGCCGTAGACGGATGGGAAAGCGGACTTCATGTAGAGAATGCAGCAAAGTTCCTGTACAACAACGGCTCACCGACTGCTAATGATAAATGGGACAATTGGGAAAACGCTAATGAACTTATGGTAGGTGTTCCCGGCAAGGGTGGCATCATGATTTATGATGTTACTGAACTAGAGTCTACTGAATCAGGTCAGGCTGCGATGGAAAAATGGGATATGACTAATTTCACTAACATCACAGATGATAAGGGAAATGAGTTAAAGTCAATGCCATATTATTTCAAAAAAGATGGAGGTATCTATTTTGAAAAAAATGGTAAGGTTTACAGTGAAGCCGGAGTAAACAAGCATGAAGATTCATCAGGATATGATCATCGTACATTCTATGTATCACTTCCTATGAGCACAGATATACCTATTGATAAATTATCTAGAATTCCAATTAAGGTATATAACACTATAACTTTTGGTGAGGGATATACTTGGACAAAAGTTAGTCAAAATGTTAATTGGGGATTTATAGCACCAGTTGATGACTTCCAAGGCAAGAAATTTGTTACAGAAACGGAAGAAGTAAACGGTGTAGAACAGGAGGTTGAAAAAGACGAAAAAGAAGTTGCTATTAATGATACCGTAGATTACTATCTTGGACATTTCCAAAACACAGGAAATATACCGGTGTTCAATGCAATGGCAACTGACTCCATTGATAAAGATTTTGAACTAAACAAAATATCTGCAATATTCAATGTAGATGCTGACAAGGACGAACCGAAACTTGCAGATTGGTTTGATGAGGATAATACAGTTCAGTTTGAATTCCTAACTTATGATAATCTTAACGGTACAGGAGATCCAAAGTCAGAGTATGTTACTTTAGGTAAAATGGAACCAGATGCGGATTTGACAGACTCAACACACAAAGCTTGGAGCTTACAGTTAGGAAACTTAATTGATGACTATATACAGAAGGTTGAAGCAACAGGTAAGAAGTGTGTATATAACTATCACTTCCGACTGAAATTCAAAAAACGTATTGAAGCAGGAGAAAGCTTTGATGGTCGAGTGGCAATCAATGGTGTTGTAAGTAAAGGTAAAAAATATCCAAACGACTTAGTTACTTCTTATGAAAGATGGGTTGGTGATCCAAGCAAACGTTCAGAAGAAGGTGAGGATGGATACAGAAAAGATTTAAAAGAATTAGATAAATCTACAGCGTCCATTCAGGCAATAGTTGCTGATCCTAAGATTAATACAAAAGTTGTTAAGAAAACTGATACAGGATATGAGAAAAAAGATCCTATGGAAGTACCTGTTAACACAAAAGGCTATGGTATTTATTATCAGTTAGGTAACGACAGTGTTTCAAAGATTATGCCAGGACAGTTTGATTCTGGTGAACTGGCAAAATACAATGATAAAGCTGGAAAGGTAAAGGGCTTTATTACAGACAAGGTTATTTTGTCGAAGAGATTAGTAGATAAAGTGGCGAAGATATCTTCTATAACACTTCACACAAGTGCAGACACAAATCCTGACATTACATTAAAGGTATCTGATTTGAGTAAAGATGCAGACGGAAATTACTATATAGATAAAAGCGTCTGGAAAGATAAGGGCGAACTTATTAATGTTACTGTAGACATGAAGAGCTTTTTAGACAAAATAGAAATAACTCAGGATAACGAAGATGTTTACATATTATTAGAAGGAATTGCAAATTTAGTTTCACCTAAGGTAGAGAAAGATACATCAAAAGATGACGATAAAAAAGATGACAATAAAAAAGATGATCAGGACATACCTGAGGAAGAAAAGTATGACTGCACAATAGTCAAAGGTACATTTACAACTAAATATAAAGATGAGGATTTGAATGTAAGTGCTGAAGATGAAGCAACACTAATCGTTAGAAATATTAATCCTGTTATTAAAGGCATAAGTTATGGTCAGGATTATATTGAAAACGGACAGCATATTGAGTCAGATGAAAACAAGGCAAGTGGAGCTGAGGAACAGGATAAGATTAATCAGATTGAAGTTCCAAAGGGAATTGACAATGCTGGTTACAAATTCTTTGTTAGTAATGCAACACCATCATATTCAGAAGAAGCAAAAATTTCAATTGACTTATCAAGTAGTGTTGGAAGTAAAACAAAGTCTAATGATATAAGAGGTTTCTTAACAAAAACAATTACTATTAAGAACTTCAAAAATGTGGCAGACATTAAACAGATTAGATTCTGGAATTGGGACAAAGATCCAAGTGCAGACAATGCAGATGTTACTATTCCATTTGACAGCATGACTGTATCACAGGATGGAACAATTACAATTGAGTTGAAAGATTATACTCAGATTGAATATTTGAAGTATATGGTTATTGATTTGAACAACTTCTTAGGAGGCAAGGACGAAGATACTCCTGAGATGGAAATTCAAATTGATGGTAGAACAGAATGGTTCAATAATCTTGATGCTGTTATGAACTTCACACCTGATGATAAGACAATGCAGGTGGAGGCAGATACAAAGAGCATTGTAGATTTAACAAATCGTTTATACATTCAGGAACCATATGCGGAAATACATGCAGATGTTCATTACTATGATTTAGATGGAACAACAAAAACTGATGCAGATAATAGAGATAAAACTGATAAGTGGTTAGGTATACCATACGACAGAGATTTCATCTATACAATTGATATAGGAAATATATGCAGATCAAAATTAGATGACTTTGATGTTATTATTGACTTGCCTGTTAATGACAACAAACAGGGTGATGAAGCCAACACAGGATTCCACACTACAGGAATTAGAATTAGTAAAGAATTAGTAGGTCAGTACGAAAAGTTAGAAAAGCTTACATTATATGATGCAGATAGCGACCAGGGAAAAGTCTTTAATATAGACTATAAAAACGGCAAGTTAATATCTGAAGACGGTCAGAGTGTAATTGAAGGTGTGGTTGTAGACGGAGATATTTATATAGATGAACAGAAGATATATACTGAGTTCGGTATGAATATCAAGAATCTTAAGAAAGTGATTATTACAGGCAAGGGCTTCAGAGCCACAAGAGAAGCACCAGCTGATGAAAAACACAGAGTTACATTATACGGTTATTTAGATTCTAAGATTAATTCTTGGAATGAAATGGAAGTTAATGGAAAGAACTACTTATCTGAATTCAGAGACAGTGGTGATGACTATATATTTACAACACGTGATACTGCAAAGGCATTAGTTAGTAAAATGTATTTTGATACAACAATGGTTGCAGGATATAAAGACAATAACGATAATGGTAAACGTTTTGACTCAGTGAGTGATTCATATGAGCATATGCGATTGGAGCACTCTCATTATGGATGGACTGATGAATATCCAGATAATGATGAATTAGATATTGGTTATAAAGCAATAGGTTCATATTTATTAGACTTTAGACAATATTTGAATTCGGGAAGCAATTATCCGAATGATGCAAATCATCAGGAATTGTATGATATGGTACCAAATACATCTAATGCAAAGTGTACTCCGAATGATTATGTGTATACACAGTCAATGAACACAGCAGTAGATGTTGAAATGACGGTTAATTTGCCATCGAATTCATTTGAAGCATATTATTTAAAGGTGCATCCATATGCATATGACTATATTAAGGAAATAAAAATTCATCGTGAAGGTGACGATAATGATACTTGGACTACAGTAAAAGAGTCCGACTGGAAAGATTCTATAGAAAAAATCACAGGAACTAATGGAAAGGATTCTTATTATAGATTAAATCTTTGTAAATTGGGCGATGAATATGGTATATATAGAAGTCCTAAGATTGACTATAAGACAGATAAGGCTGTAGACAAAATTGTCATTGCTCTAAAAATTAACAGAGATGCTTCTGAAGAGAAGAATGGTGAAACAGTTGCTAAAAATGCAGACTATGGTACTTGGTATAATTTTAATGATGAAAAGACTAAGTATATGTTTGAGATAACGGGTCGTTTCTTTAAATCAGGTGTGGCTGATGCTACAGCAAGCACAAAGATGGATATTGGCGGTTATACTGAACGTCAGTTTTCTCAGGCAAAGAAGAGAACTGATGAAGGAAAGCCAAATGGAATGAATAATACTAACATTGCTTCGTCAGATTTGGCAGGCGGAAATGGCATAGTTAACCGTATTGATGCGGCAAATGCAGCTTATCGTTCGCTTTGGTCATGGCAAGATTATTACAAAACATGTATGTCATATGGTGTACATAATTATGCAGCTTATAAATCGGGACATTTGTTTACTACAGCAAAGGTTTATGTACATCCGGAAAAGAACAGTATTGTGAAAGGTGTACATGAAACACCAAAGACCAAGACGGACAGAAAAGCTAAGTTCTCATTATACAATGAATACTCAGTTAGTTTTGTGCAAACTCCGTATGGAGCATCACAAGATTGTATGGATGAACATAGGTCAACAGGTCATTCAGATGACTATTCGATTTATAATGACCCTTACAACTGGACAGGAAAACATTCCTTTACTGATAAAGTTGTATTAACAGATACGTTACCGTACGTTAGACCTGATAGTGATTCAAACTATTATGGTTTCTTAGCAAAGAAGATTCTTATTTCAGAAGATTTACAACAATATATTGACAAGGTGGTTGTATATAAGAAGAAATCAACACTAGATACAGATGGCAATGTGACTGATACTAACATAACGGATACAATTACTATACAGGGGAAAGATATTGAAAAAGAAAACACAACCAATAATAATAGACGGGTTGAGGGAAGTGACCAACATAAGGTACATACTACAGCAAGTAGAACATTTTATGAAATACCTGTAGTGTATCCACAAAGCAGTAGCTCATCACAGGTTACAGGAAATACAGCAGGTTCTATCGTATTAGGTGATGATGAATATATTACAAAATATGAAATTCACCTAAAAGATTTAGGCGGTGATGTTGACTATGCAGCAGAGTTGAAGGATATGGAGGATTTGCTTGATTCACACAATCATGGAGTAGACACTTTACCTGATATATATGTTGGTGGTGACATATATAGAATTACTGATGATAATATTAAAACATCAGGCACACTTAATGATTGGAACAATATGAAGTGCGACAACTATATGCAGGAAAGCACAAAACCATATACTTCTAATAATGACAGTGCTTTGATTACATCCTATAGAATACCGTTCCAGGCGGGTGTTAATATTTCAGTAGGAAATAAAAGCAATACTATATATGACTATCAGAGTGACAACAAGACACCTAATCTTGCTAAATTTAATATTAAAGTTTGGAACCGTCAGGATACAAATAGTGAATCTGGAAGATCCGCAGAAATAGATAGTGCCACTGTTACGAATAGTATGGACTCAACCTATCGTCTTAAACATATTTATATACCAGAGGCGTTTATAACTGGTGATTGGTTTAATGTAGATTACTTAAAGATAGGTGACACTACATACACATTGGCACAATTGAAAGCATTGCTTACAGATACTGAACATAATTATTTTAGCTATGACAGTGAAAATAAGCAGTATGTATTTGATGTAAATGAATATGTTAGAGATCGTGTTAATACATTAACAAAGATTACACCTAATAATACAAAGAAAGACAGTTCACAGTATTATAAAGAATTTGTAGATTCATTTGTAATTAAGTTCAAAGGTGTAGGAGAAGTTATATTAGATGGTGGTGATTTCTTAAATGTTAACAAAGAGAATTTGGCTGACGTTACATTAGCTAATGCTCAAAACACATTCTCTTATGATGGTGTTTATGTTGACAGAAATAAGGATGACATTGAAGCTAATGCATGGACATATGATTCAACACCAACAATAATTAATAGTCCTGATAGCTTTACAACAAGTTGGCCACATGCACGTAACTATGTAAGCTCAACCTTTACAACACAGGAACCTGATGCATGGGGATGGTCAGGATATGTTACAGGCACAAGTACATACACAGAATATGTTGTAAAGAACCTTGTAAGTACATTTGAAGTTTCAATGAAACGTGAAACAAAAATTTCAGATAGTACAAATTCATTCGCTTACGACATTGATGGTAAAACTAAAGTAGCATTAAATAAAAATCAATTATTACCTGATGACTTTATTGAGTACCAGATTAGTTTGGGAGCATCAGATGATTCAGCAATTCCTGTATATCATCCTGATGTAAGATTCATTGTACCAAATGGTCAGCGAATTATTGGTTGGTACATATTAGAGAATGACTCTGATATAGGAAATGAAGATATCACTGCACAGGCAACCAGTGGAAGCAACACAGTAAGTATAGTTAAGGACAAGCGTTACTATAAGGCAAGTGATAATACAGATACAAATTACAAACAGTTAAACATTTCATATGGTGATTTAACAAAAGATGAAAAATACAATCAAATAACTAAAGGTAAAAATATTAAGATTGTTGTCATAACCGAATTAACACAGGAAGTAAAACCGTTTGAAGGTAAGAATATTGTACAAAATGTATATGTTACTACACATCCAAAACATACATATTCACAGCATGCATTATATTACAATGATAGTGGGGATAATGTAACATATGGCAGATTATATGGTCAAAGTGGCTATTATGGTTCTTTCTATAATAATGAAAGTTCTTATGTTGGAACTATTAAGAGTGACATAACTTATTACAATAGCTCATTGACACCTAAATTAGTATATGTTGACGGATATGAGACACCGGGTAGAAATGAAGATACAAATCCACACATAGATGAAAGACCTATGATTGCTAAGTTGTATGGCCCAAATAAGGGAGCTGTAACTAATAGCACAATACATAAATTATCATCTATTACATATACAACATCTTTCTTAACTAATAGCAGAAATGATGGTAGATGGTTTAAGGGATTTGATTTAACAGAAAAACCGGAATTTGCTTATCCTGAAAAGATGGATTCTACAGGAACTAAGAAGGCTAAGGTTGAATATTGTTTCTACAAGGATTTATCAGGTAAGACAATAGGAACAGATGTTGGTATTTATACAGATAAACAGTATACATCTCAATGGGTAGAGGCTGATAAAGTATTAACAGGTGATACAATCACACAAGCTCAGATAGATGCAGGTTACTTCTTATTAAAGGATGCAGTATCTATTAGATGGACATATTATGATGTACCGGCAGAAGAAATTACATTTGCTACAGCAGATAAGCCATTCGAACTTCATGGTATTGGTAGATATCGTGACACTAGAAATGCTGCTGAGAAGCAAAACACAACTGCCAGTGACAAGTTCACTATAGGAGTATCAGCAAGTTGTGCGTTTGAACATATACATGATGAAGACATTAGCAACACTGATGAAAATCAAACAACAACAGATACTAAATATGAAGATACTTCTACAGCAACAATATACGGAAGTACAACAGCGGTAATTACAAGAGAAAGACCAATACTTACAGTTCACACACAAATATTTAAAAATTCTGATGACGCAGCAGTTAAATACAATGCTAATGCTGAACAGATAAAAGGTTATCGACCTGGTGACAAAGTTTGGTATAAGACAACTGTAATTAACAATAAGAGAGGACAAACTGATCCGCAGGGTGCATTATTGAATCCTGCATTGTTTGACAAAATTCCTGAATACATTACTACTTCAGGTCTTGATGCAAATAAGATTAAGATAAAATGGTATAATGCAGATGGTACACTGAAAGATGATTCGGAAATACCAAAGTATACTATTACGAAAACAAAATTCAGTGATGCAGCAGACTATGGTGGAGATTTTGTTACTACAAAGAATTATAATGACGGAGCTTCTAATACAGGTAGCGGTCATGCATACACAGATCTGATATTTAATGGAACTAAGAAAAACACAGACACAACATCAATTGACTTTAACGTATATCAGATACAGTTTGATGATGGTTCACGCTTAGAAATTGGTGAAACATTAGAAGTGTATTATGAGGCAGAAATCAGAAAAGAAGATTTGCCTTTAGCTTATACAACACGTAATAATGAAGATGGTACTCAGAAAACTTATGTGGATTACTATCCAAAGATGGGTGAGTATTACCAGTGGCAGAACTTCTACTGGTCATACAGTTATTCATATCCATATATTGGGACTATTGGTTCATTAAGCACACGATTTGCTAATCAAAATGATATGATGGACATGAACTATCTCTATCATGATGTAGGTGCTAGTGGTACAAGAAATAAGAACATTGACAAGTATGAATATTTGAAGGAATCTATTACCTATATGCCTGGGTCAAATGAAACGTCTACAGATTACGGTTATGACGAATATGGAAACAACGGCTATCTTAAAGATCAGGATATGCGTACTGCTAATAATCAGCAGATGACATATTATGATCCAACACGTACAACAGGTAAATACAATCAACTTCCTGTAAGTGAAAACTATAGAAATGGTTCAGTTACTGGTTACTCCAGAGATTACTATAATAAGCTTATGGTACTGCGAGTGCGAGACAAGAACTGGCAGGGAAATCATGAAGATGCGGTTATTTGGACAGAATCAAGACTTCATCTGCAGACAGCGTGGTTGCTGGCAAGTTCACAGATGATTGGTGATGATGATTACTTGAAATCACAGGAGTATTTGCCAACAAACTATAGTAACGGACAGTGGGATGATCACTATACAGCTTATAAATGGTATTATAGTTCGGATCACAACCAGCTTAATGATTATATAAGAAATTTAAATGATGATACCATTACAACATTGGAATATGATCAGGACTTCACAACACGTATTGGAGCATATAACTACGGTGATTGGGACATTGAAAGTGGTCTCGAGTTTACATATGTAATGCCACAGGGTATAGAGCCTAAATTAGACAAGGACGGTAATCCTGATTTTAGTGACTTAAAGGCTGAAATTTTAAGCAGTGGAACAAGTAAGAATCCTGTATATAGTGATATTGATATTGAAAATGATGTTAAGGTAGAAGTAATTCAAAGTCCAAACAATAAGCAAGGTTACTTAACACCAAACATTATGAGAGATCCACTTCTTAGTACATCAACTATGAATAATAGTGGTGACAGTTATGAAAATAAAGATGCTTATTATAGTGAAGATGAACATACTTCTTGGGTTCTTAGAATAACAATAACTAAGCCACTTAAAAAATGGTTTAATAGAGGAGATGAAACAGGTTATGCAATGTATGTAAATATTCCATCTCATGTGTATGCTACACCTAAGAATGAATATTGGTACGACGAAGTAATGGTTAAACCTGTTGATACAACTAAGGATCTTTACTATCAGGTTTATGATACAACTTCACTTTGGGGAAATAATTATTTGACAGACATGCCAAAACCGGTAAGTACCCAAAAATATGGAATGGACTTTATGTGGAATACATACTATGTACATGATGACCATCACAGAGATAGTAACTACTATTTCCTTAACGGTTCCCCAAACACACCTTACATTAACGGTATGAATATTACGAACCGGGAGGTGTCAAGTCAGGGAAAAGATGCAGACAGTGCAGCATCTGCTAGTGTAGAGGATAGAAAAGTTTTCTCAAGCGGTGTTCGTAATACTTATGCAAGTACAGGAACCCGTGCTCATATGCGAAAACCAATGATAAGAACTTGGACTACAGTTGGTGAAGATAATATTAATGGTAGCAAGTCACAAGATTATTATGTTGATCCGCAAGGTGAAACATCAACATTGAACATTCATGTTGAAAATAAATACTGGCTTAATACTTTAGCACCAGAGTGGTTGCTGAATTACACAACGTATCAGACATTTAAGGTAAGACATACTTATGCAACAGACGGTGGAAATATGGGAACGCTATATCATCCTGTAGTTACAAATATTTTACCGGCAGGTATAGTACCAAAAGATACAGATGGAAATCTGTTTACTACTGATAATAAGGAAAATGCTAAGAAGAAGTTAGACTGGACCTTAAGAGGTGCAGATTATAACGGCGCAGACTTAGATACCTTAAAAGAATATCAGGAAGAACAGGAACTTTACGAAGCTACTGTTGAATACATTCAATTAGAAGGTGAAGATGGTACTCTGGAAGGAAGATACAAGATAACCTTTAAGCAGAAGGAAAAAGTAAGCATCAGAAATGAGAAGAAGGCTAAGATTGATTCAGAATCATCAAGAGTATTTTCATTTAAGTTCTTTACAGCAGATAATCCTGATCTAAATACTAAAGATGGAACAAAGGACAAAAGACTAGGAGAACAATATCAGTCAAATAGAACTTTCATTTCCAGTGAAATGAATAACTTCAAGTTTAAGATTGATTCAGATGTTGAAAACAAGCAGGTTGCTGAATCAACAGGAATGGAAAATCCTTACTATGTAGGTAATGAAGTTGTTGACTCATATGTATATAAATACAATAAGCAGGACAGATATCACTGGACAGGTACATTAAAAGATTCAAGACTTGATATTGCAGAAACAAACAGAGATTACAATGATATGCCGTCAGGTACACCTAAGGCAGTGTTACCAAAGGTACCAACAGCAAGTAATCTTGGTAGTGATTCAGCAATTGATGCAACAGATCAGTTAGGTAATAAACGATACTATGAGAAAGATAATCAGATTCAGGAAATAAATGGAGACCAATTAAGTCTTGAAGATTATCCGGAATTAAGACAAAACGTTTACTTGCGTTCAGAAGATAAAGGTACAGACTTAGATAATGGATGTGTAGATTCAAATGCAGGTGTTATGACATCGAATAGAATTAGGGTAAAATATCCGGTTATTGAAAATAAGACGTTTGTTTCTAAAAATGCAGCGGATGCGGTTGACAATTTAGGAGCACGTTCACCTGAATGGCAGGATGATATTTATGAGTATTATCCTTCAGAAGATGAACCTGTACAGTACATGGATGACCTTTATTACAATGTAAAAGTTGTAAATGGCGCGGACAAAGTAAAAGATGATGAATATTATTATCAAGGAAATATTTCTCATGCTAAGATGAAGGTTACAGTAGTATTACCATCTATTGTAAAAGCAGTACCGTTAAAAGGCGACGCAGTATATCTTATATACAAGAAGGCTGATGGCACCGTTGTTAAGATGAATATAGACGAAGCTGAAAAACATGGTTATGAATTGAAAGTTGTAGATAAACACTACAATGACAATAATGAACAGGTTATTACATTTGAGGTATGTACAGCTGGAGATTATGAAGATACAGATGAATTGCCAATTTATAGTGATTATGTACATGGAAAACATTTACCAGGTTACTTTGCATACAAAGATACGTTGGTAGTAGGTGTTAAAACACAGGTACGAAACAATGTTCTTGATGATTCAGAAATAGAAACATCAGATGAAGCTTGGAAGAATGATTCCGTATGGGATAATAAATTTAAGGCTGATGGTTATGTAACTTTTGATGATGCAGATGGATACTACCTAAAAGGTACAAATCCGGATGGTGGTTTTGATGCATTAACTGATTTAGATGATGGCGGTATCTTATATGAAAGAGAAGCTATGGACGATAAGGATAACGAAGTTGATTATGATAGTGACGGCGATTATTCTGATAAATACGCAAAAGATGAATCAGCTATTGTAACATTATTAAAACCACATTCAACAGTACGACTTGATACATCAGTTCAGCGTAGAGAAGTGGATAACCCTGATATATTAGGTGGTTCACATAGAACAATTGATGATCCAATAGTAAAGAGCGCAGTTCGACTGTCTGTATATATGGATCAGGCTGTAAATGAAGGTAGTGCTGTAAGAGAGTTCATAGTAGATTGGCGTATACCATTTAGATCAACTTTCTTAGCAACTAAGGAAGAAGCACCTGTAAATGAAGATAGTATATCAAAACAGATATATGCTATAGGTACAGGTGTTTGGGAAATTCCTGAAAACTGTGGCGATGAAGCATACAGAGAAGCACTAAAGAAGAACCTGAAAGTACAGGTACTTGCATTATGTAATGATAATGTAGATGATGCAGCAGATGGTGCAACTTATCAGGATGTTAAGAACAGTAATGCAGGTGAGTGGTTGAACTTAACTCAGTTGTATAATGAAAAGATTGCTGGAACTTCAGATAAAGGAGTTAGCATCGACAAAAACACAATTATTGATATTAGAAAATTATCTGAGAAACTTTATGGTAATAGAACTTCTTTAGGTAAGAGAATATATCAGGTACGTTATATTATTTCTTCTGATGAAGATGAATATGTTGTTCCTAAGGGATTTAGATTAGACATTGATGCTGATTCGGATACAGATGGTAAGCAGGAAATGAATGATGTTGATCCTGAACATAACAACTTAGATCCACTTCCAGAGTCAGTTGTATCAACAGCTAACGATCAGGATGAATATGATGACGAGAACAAGATTGGTAATGCAGCCTTTGTTATGATGACTGCAAGCCACTTAAGTGAAACCAGAAGACATGTAAATCATTTTGCTACAGGTTGGGCTAAATATGATGATACACAGTTGTGTGCAGATTCTGAACGCTCAAGAGCAGGATATTATATAGCAAAAGAACTTCCGGTAATGGAAATTGATATGAAGAATCAATACTTCATGGTTTCAAGAAACAAAGATACAAATGACATTGAGTTTGGATGGAGTAACGACATAACAATTAACAATTCATCTAATATGCTTAAGTACAGCATTGAATTAAAGAACTTGAATAATGAGGAAATCGCAAAAACAGATGTTGGTGAGGTTGAAGAAGACTATGCATCTAACCCACAGGTTGTTGCATTGTTACCAGTTATTCAAAACTTAAGTTCAGCAGTAGAATCAGAGGATCCTTTGGTATACAAATACTTCCATGAAGTAGAGTATGGTAGTGATGAATGGAAGAATTCCTTAGCTCCAACCTTTAAGTCACCGGAAACATTCGATGACTCACAGGCAGTTTGGTCATGGCATGTTGAAGATAAAGACGGCAATGTTGTTAGCAAAGACAAATGTAAGATATCTTCAGTATCAATGAATATGTATGAAAAGATTGCCGGAATTAAGTATGAGAGACAGAGAAGATTTATAAGATGGACAGCAGATGGACAGCTTGAACCGGGTCAGAGAATGGTAGTTGACTATATGTTACCTGTAGCTACTGATGAAAATACAATGGTTGAGTCAGAGTTATTAAGCTCAAAAGGTTACGGATTTAAGTCAGGTGCATTTGAACCATCAATTCCTGTATCACAGAACGTTAAGAATTATGCATATGAAATTGACACTCGTGATGTTAACGATAATGGTAAAAGCAATATTGAAAATACAATTACTGTATCTGTAAATAACGTAGGTTTCGCAGGTACACAGGCATTTAACCGAAACAAGAGAGCTTTCTCTGAATATGGTTACGGTATGTCTGAAAAGGGAACCGGAGCTGACAGACCGGCACTTGTTCCTGAAGGTACGAAGTACAGCTTTACATCATCTATCTATAACCCAGAACCGGTATTAGGTAAGAAGGGGTATAGGCAACCGATTATATATGATGTACTTCCATTTGTAGGCGATACGCAATTGTATGCACCTACAGGCTTCTCTACATCAAGAGGAACTGACTGGCGTGGTTGGTTAAATCTTGACTCAATTAAGATTGAAGCAGTTGCAAATGGCTCGTCAAGTACAATGACAGATGGAAACAATGTAAATGTTTGGATAGGACCATTTAAGTACAATGGAAATACTATAGAAAAGACTGATATATCAGATTTACCAACTTTGGAACAAACATCATCAGTTGATTTCTATAAATCAATCAGAGGTAAAACAACTTCTGCTATTAATGAAAAGAAGAGGTATTTTGTAAGGTTATCAGATTTACTTAAGTTAAAGACATCTGATCCTGAGAAGTTTGAGGAACTTCAAAAACATGCACAGGCAATTTATGTAGAGCCTACAGATGATTACTATTTAAGTACAAAGGCTAAGTTGTCTTTATCATATGACTTGAAGGCACCACTTAACCTTCCATTAAGCAAGAATTGTATTTCTGAAGAATCAGAAACAATCTTACAGGATACAGCAGATTCAGATAGTTGGAATAGTTTCACAGCTCAGTCAGGAGATGACAAGGTTACAGAATCACCAAATGCAGGTGTTTGCTTAACAGCTCCATCTGACAGAGGTTATATCGGACATTATGTTTGGTTAGATGAAAGCTATAATGCTAAGTTTACAGACGAAGCAGATTATTACCAGCGTGACGGTAAGGGTAGATGGTTACTTGAGAAGAAGACAAAAGACTTAGATTATGACGGTGAAATTGATGATCCGGGTATTAACGGAGTTAAAGTTGAACTTCTTACAGAAAACGGATATCCAGTAAACCGTTTAGGTGAAGCTGTTGTAGAAAAAGACGGCAAGTATTGTGTAATTGACGAAAGCACAGGTAAGATTAAAACAGATACTATGGGTTCATCAATTTATACAACATACGGACCAATGTCGTATACAACAGAAAAAGATGTTTATGGTAATGATGGATATTTCATTATTTCAAATATTAAACCGGGAAAATATAAATTACGTTATACATTCCCTAAGGATAGTAAATACAATAAATATGCTCTTACAACTAGAAGTATAGGTGTTACAGGTACATCTGTTGACGTATACCGTCCAGGAGAGGCAAATGATACCCTTCCAGATTTAGGAGCAACAGGCAAAGGTGATGAACCAAGTGATAGTGCAAAGGTTGAATCATTAACTATCCAGACAAAAGATGCAATTCAAATTGATGCTATTGGTACAGATGAGTCAACTTATCAGGATTATGATGAAAAGATGACATCTTATGATTTAGGTGTTGCCCCATCATTTGAATACGGTGGATATTCATGGATGGATATTCAGTATGATGCTGCTGGAAAGACAATTACAGACAGCATTGACGGTAAGATGGATGATGCAGAAAAGAGACTTAAAAATGTAGATATTTATATTTATGAAGTTAAGACCGATGGTACAATGGTACCGGCATATGATAAGAATGGTAACAAGATAAGCACTAAGAATAAGACAACTATTTGTACAGACAGTAATGGATATTTCAGTACAACGTTATATCCATACAGAAGCTACATAGCTATTGCTGACACAGGTAAGATTGATGACATACTCAAACCATCACCGGTAACATTAAGTACCAAGGCTCTTCAATATGAGAAGGATAACGATTTACTATACAACAAGAATCTTAATAAGAATACAACTAACATATTCTCAGTTCTTCCAAAGTCAGATGACTACGATATGGGAAATTGTGTAGATGGTAGATATGGTTCATACGATAGATTAGGATTCGGTTATGTACCGGCAGGTGTTGGTGCTATTGGTAAATACATATTTGAAGACCAGAACTACGATGGTATTAGAAATGAGTACATTGATGAAAATGGATTACTTGTTTCAGAACCGGGTATTGACGGAATTAAGTTGGTACTTGAGAAATACTATTACGACAATGGTAAGTGGATTCGAATAAATGATGATGACGATGATGTAGTCGAAAGTCAGGGCTCATCATATACATTTATTGTTGATACTTCATATAAGATTGGTGATAACAGATACTTATGTGGATACAAGGTTAAGTTAGATATGAGTAGTGTTGATAAGGTTTCTGACACATTAGGTAAGAAATACATCCCAACTAAGTTCTATATGAACAACGGATTATCTGACAGTGATTTACCACTTACAGGAGGCAACTACAGATATCTTACAGATGATATCGTTGTACCGGCAGGTGAAGCTACAGACAGCACTTTAGATGATTATAAACTTACAGCAGATGGAAAAGATTATGATATTTCAGATGCACTTATTATTACAGAGTACGATGCTGGATTTATTACAAAAGATGATGCTGAAATTGACGGTGTTGTTTGGGAAGATAAGAATTATAACGGTAAGCAGGATAAGTATACAGATGACGACGGCAACGAAGTTGACGAGCCTGGAATTGAAAATCTTGAATTACAGCTTGTTCCATATGTATACTACAACAATAAGTGGCAGAAACTTAAGGATGCAGACTTAAAGGATGCAGGCAAGTTTAGTGAATACACAACTACAACTAATACAGATGCAGATGGTGCATACAAGTTTACTGATGTGAAGTCTACAGCAACAATGGCAGACGGAACAGAATGTATAGTTGGTTATAAGGTAAGAGTTAATACAAATATTGATGACTTACATTATGGCATAACAAAATACAGAAATGTAGCAGCAGATGTAGATAGTGATTTGTGGAAGAATTCAGATGATGAATTAATGCTTAATGAAGATGATGAATTCATTATTACTGCTAAGAAGATACCGGATAAGGATGTTAAGAGTGAATACGGAGACGCATCTCTTAATAACCAGAGTGAATATTTAATTCACAATGATCTTGGTTACTTTGATGTAAACAAGGTAACAGACCATGATGGAAGTGATGCCGGATTGGTTAGATTTGAAAAAGGCTCAGTATCAGGTAAGGTTTGGCTGGATGACAACTATGATGGAATTATGGATAGTAATGAACTAGGTATGGTTGGACAGAAAGTTACTATCAAACGTTTCTATCTTGACAGTGTTTCAAGTGGAACTGAAAACTGGGTTGAAGATACTACATATACAAGCCCTGTATCAGTAACAGATAGTAATGGAGAATATAACTTAGATAATCTTGATACATTTGTTTATAAAGACGGCAAGTATTATCTTGCAGGATACAAGGTTTATATGGCAGAAGATCCTGACAATACAACCTATGGACCTACATTGTATGGAACATATGATCCTGACACACAGCGTGGTAGTGACCTTAAGAATAAGGAACTTACAAAGGACGATGACTATATTATCGTTGCAGACAGTTGTGGTAATGTTAGCGGTCAGGGAACAGTTAATGGAAGCAGTGCTGCAAAGAAAGTAAATGAATTAGCATATGTTACAGACTATAAGGATAAATATTATGATCTTGTAACATCTAAGGATTATGAAAAACTCGATGCAGGATATCATGCTTTCGAGGAATCAACAATTACAGGTAATGTATTTGAAGATTACAACTATGATGGAATTATTAATAGTAGTGATGATGGAAAGGCAGACGAATTTACACAGAAAATTAAGGATGCCCTTGGTAACAAACAGATGGTTGTTACAGCAACAACATACTACTATGATAACGGTCAGTGGAAACAGTATCTTGTAAGCGGCAATGCTGTTACATATACAGACATAGTTGATGCTACAAGCATAGACGGAAAATATGAAATCGAAGTTCCAACACAGGTAACAATTAATAATAAGAATTACCTTGCTGGATACAAACTCCAGGTGGATATTATTCCTGATGAGTATCATGTTACTAAACATAAGGCTAACGGAGTCGTTAAGAATAGTAATGCGTTAATCAAAGAGAATGGTGGAAAATATGATATAACCAAGACTCTTGCAAGCAGCCCATACGCAGGAACTGACAAAGAAGAAATGGATGGCTATGTTATAGCAGCAAAACCATCAACAGAACCTGCTAGTGCAACAATAATCGGTGATTATGATATTGCACTTGGAAGAGATTTAACGCAGTACAATATGGGACTTGTTGCGCATGACAAGGACGCTTCATATATTGATGGTATTGCATTTGAGGATAACAATAACAATGGTAAGTACGATACAGATGAAACTGACGTAACAAAACAGGATAAGTTACTAAGTGGTGTAAATATTGGCGTTAAACGTTATAAGTATGATGTTGCAACTAAGAAGTGGGTTGAAGCACCAAACGAAAACGGAGACACATATTACGCTACAACAGTAACAGATGCAGATGGCTATTATGCATTTAAAGAATTGCCATCACATGAAGATACAACAGATGATCCAATTCTTTATGGATACACAGTATGGTTATTAGAAATGCCTGTAAACGATGAAGGGCAGACATTGGCTGCAACATATTATCAGGCAAATAACGATAAAGACGACAGTGCATTAATTGCTAACAGCATGCAGGTTATTAAGGGTGATAAGAATCCAAACCTTGAACTTGGCGAATTAATGGACGGAAACACAATGATTGCTAAGAAGATTACAGACATTGATCCTGAACGTTCTCATATTGTGGAAAATTATGATTGTACAATCAGCATTCCACGTAAGGGCTACAATCTTGGATTTGTTAAGTACGCAAAGGGTAGCATTGAAGGTTGTGTATTCGATGATAAGAATGTAGATGGTATCATTGATAAGAATGATGGTAAATTCGAAAATATTACTATTGGCTTAAAGAGATATGTTTATGAAAATGGACAGTGGAAATTATCTCAGGGAGACGATGATTACTACGCAACAACAGTAACAGATGCAGATGGAAATTATAAGTTTAACGGACTTGATACTTTTGTTGAAGACAACGGAGACAAACATATTTACGGATATGAAGTTTGGGTTGTTAACAAACCGGTAGGTTACGGTATAACAAGATATCAGAGTAATAACGGAACTGATGACAGTGCAGTATTACTTAACAGTCAGGTTATTAAGAAAAACACTTCATTAGATGAAATGTTTAATGGCAAGTTAGTTGTTGCAAGAAAAGCAAGTTCAGAAACTCTTGGTGGTTTAGATGACTTGTATGTAGTAGAAGGATATGACGTTGTACGTGAGTCACACCTTAAAGATTACAATGCAGGATATACAGAATTACGAAAAGGTATAATCGAAGGAACCGCATTTGATGATGAGGATTACGACGGTGAACTTGATAGTGATGAAAAATTATTCGAAGGTGTTGAGATTGGTCTAAAACGTTTTATTTACGAAAACGGAAAATGGAAAGAAGATAATGAAGGTCAGTATGTTGCTAAGACAACAACAGATAAGGATGGTCATTATGTATTCGATAATCTTGATACTTATGTAAACGAAAATGGTGAGAACAAGTTATACGGCTATGAAGTTTGGGTAACTAAAGATCCAAGCGGTTATGCTAAGACAAAATATGGTAAGGATAGCTTCTTACTCGTTAACGATCACATCCTTAAGAATGACACAGATACACCGGAAATAATTGACGGTAAGACAGTTGTAGCTCATAAGATTACAGACCAGGATGACATGACAGGTATTGATAATACTTATAATGTAAATGACTACTATGTAATTATGGCAGAGGTTGCAAGCAATTATGATGCCGGCTACATCAAAGAAGAAAAAGGCTCAATAAGCGGTACAGTATTCGATGATGTAAATTACGATGGTAAGATTGATGAAAACGACAAGTTCTTTGAAGGATTTGAAGTTGGACTTAAACAGTTTGTATATGAGGATGGCAAGTGGAATCCGACAAATGAAGGTGATTTCATAGCAAAAGCTACAACAGATAAGAATGGAAATTATACATTCGATAATCTTGATACTCATAAGAAGGATAACGGAACTAATAAGTTATACGGTTATGAAGTTTGGGTAATAAAAGATCCAGACGGCTACGCCGTAACAAGATATGGTGATGACAGTTATCTACTTATAAGTGGACAGATTGTAAAAGCTGATACAAAGCTTGACGAAATCTTTGATGGTAAGACAGTTGTAGCTCACAAGGTTACAGATAAGGATGACGTTACAGGAATCGATGATGTTTACTTTGCAGAAGGCTACAATGTAGTTAAGGCAGAAGATGTTAAGAACTACAATGGAGGTTATGTAAAAGAACAGAAGGGTTCAATAAGTGGTACAGTATTCGATGATGTAAACTATGACGGTAAGATTGACAAAGACGACAAGTATTTTGAAGGCTTTGAAGTTGGACTTAAACAGTTTGTATACGAAGATGGCAAGTGGAATCCGACAAATGAAGGTAATTTCATAGCAAAAGCTACAACAGATAAGAATGGAAATTATACATTCGATAATCTTGATACTCATAAGAAGGATAACGGAACTAATAAGTTATACGGTTATGAAGTTTGGGTAATAAAAGATCCAGACGGCTACGCCGTAACAAGATATGGTGATGACAGTTATCTACTTATAAGTGGACAGATTGTAAAAGCTGATACAAAGCTTGACGAAATCTTTGATGGTAAGACAGTTGTAGCTCACAAGGTTACAGATAAGGATGACGTTACAGGAATCGATGATGTTTACTTTGCAGAAGGCTACAATGTAGTTAAGGCAGAAGATGTTAAGAACTACAATGGAGGTTATGTAAAAGAACAGAAGGGTTCAATAAGTGGTACAGTATTCGATGATGTAAACTATGACGGTAAGATTGACAAAGACGACAAGTATTTTGAAGGCTTTGAAGTTGGACTTAAACAGTTTGTATACGAAGATGGCAAGTGGGTACCAACTCATGATGATAAATTTATCAGTACCACAAAGACAAATAAGAATGGTGAATACACATTCGATAATCTTGATACTCACAAGAAGGATAACGGAACTAATAAGTTATACGGTTATGAAGTTTGGGTAATAAAAGATCCAGACGGCTACGCAGTAACAAGATACGGTGACGATAGTTACTTACTTGTAAGTGGACAGATATTAAAGGCAGATTCAAGCTTAAATGAAATGCTTGATGGCAAGACAATAGTTGCTCACAAGGCAACAACTGCTGAAGATAAGAAGGGCGTTGATGATATTTACATGGCTGAAGGTTACAACGTAATCAAGGCAGAACATGATAAGAATTACAACGCAGGCTATGTTGAAGAACAGAGAGGTTCAATAAGCGGTACAATCTTTGAAGATGTAAATTACGATGGCAAGATTGACGAAGACGACAAGTTCTTTGAAGGATTTGAAGTTGGACTTAAACAGTTTGTATATGAAGACGGTCAGTGGGTACCAACTCATGAGGAGGACTTCATAAGCACTACAACAACAGATGCCAACGGTGGATACCTGTTCAGTAATTTGAACACACACAAGAAAGAAGAAGGATCTAATAAGTTATACGGTTATGAAGTATGGGTAATTAAAGATCCTGACGGATATGCCGTAACAAGATACGGTGATGACAGTTACTTGCTTACAAGTGGTCACATTATTAAGGCTGATACATCAATCAATGAAATGCTTGATGGAAAGACTGTAATCGCAAGCAAGATTACAGAAGATACTAATGTTAAGGGAATTGATGATCTTTACAAGGTTGAAGGTTACAACGTAATTCTTGCAGAACATAGTAAGAAGCACAATGGTGGCTACACTGAAATTAAGAAAGCAGCTATTTCAGGTTCTATATTCGATGACGTAAATTACGATGGTTTAATAAACGATGGTGATAAGATGTTAGAAAATGTAGAAATCGGATTAAAGCGTTTTGTATACAAGGACGGCCAATGGATGCTTGCTCCGGAAAATACAACAGGTCAGTTAGGAACAGGAACAACAGAAGATGTTGAATTCTTTGCTAAGACAAAGACTGACAAAGACGGTAACTATAAGTTCGATAATCTTGATACATTTGTTAATGAAGATGGAACAAACTACATGTATGGATATAAAGTATATGTAATTGACAAATCTGACAGACAGACAACTAAGTACGAGATGAACAATGGTGATAAGGATAGTTCACTTAGAAGCGATACTTTCGAAATTACTAAGAAAGAAGATGGCAGAGAAGAATTATTCAAGGGTTGTATTGTTTTAGCACAGAAAGCTGACAATGATGAAAATCCTAACACACCATACATAATCGAAGGTTATGATGTTGTTAAGGGAATTGACCGCGAACAGTATAACGGTGGATTCGTAGCAAAACGTGTTTACTCAATTTCAGGTTTTGTATGGGTTGACAAAGACCGAGATGGAATTAGTAATGAAAAGAAATACGCTAAGGGCGTTACTGTTACACTTGAAAAGTTATATCTTAACAATGGAAAATGGGTTAAGATAGACGAAGAAGAACCTGTAACAATGAAGACTGGCAAGGATGGAAAATACAAGTTCGATAACCTTGAGTTATACGGAAATGTTGATGAGAAACAGGTAGTATACGGATATCGTGTTAAGGTTTCAGAAATCCCAAGTCAGTATGGAGTTACAAAATTCCATGTTGAAGCTGAAGGAAACAAGAGTGACTTGAACGAAAAGACAGGCTATCTGGAAACAGAACAGGCATTGATGATTTTAGCAGATAAAGCTGATAACACAACACCGGCTGATTACAACGTAGACGGCTATAATATTTCATACGGATTCTCAGTAGAATCACTTGATGCAGGTATTATTCCTTACGGAGTAGGAAGCATTGCAGGTATTGTATTTGAAGATGCTAATGCAGATGGTATTATTGATAAGGGTGAACAGAAATTTGAAAACAAAGATGTTTACTTATTATACAAGAAGAAATCTGATGACAAGTTTGTTAAGTATCCAGGTGGAAAAGTTGTTACAGATAAGAGAGGATTCTTCAAATTTGAAAATCTTCCGGTTCTTGATGAAAATAATGAACCTTATGAATATCGTTTGACAATGGAAAAACCGGATGAACGTTCATTTACTAAGGATTATGAATTTGTAATATTTGGAAGCAAACAGGTTAATATTCTTGCTCCTGACACTTCTAAGGGTGCTAAGGACAAGGTAACAACAGGTATTACTCCAACAATTACATTGGCAATTCCAAGAAAGGCTAAGAGTTACTACAAGCTTAAATATGAGCTTGATGGTTACAATCATAAGAACGCTTATCTTGGATTTACCGCAGTAGAGAAATCTGATAAGATTCAGACCGGCTTAGACATGAAATATTGGTGGGCATTAGTACCAATGGTATTAGCAATGCTTGCAGGTGCAATATTATTGATATTCGGTAAAAAGAGAAGAAAGGAAGTAGAATAAGGGGATTTTTCCCCTTATTCTTTATTAAGAACATGAAAAATTTTAAAATGGATAAAAAAAACAAAATTATAGCCCTGATAGTTGTATTTTTAATTGCTGTTGTAATAGGGTTAATCATAGCGTTTTTTGCTGGAAAAGGGCAGAGATCACACGTTGTATTCAAAGGTGATTCATCTAAGGTTAATTTAAAACAGGATAGAGAAGATACATATTCCATTGGGGTTTCAACTTCCATAGCTGACAATCATCCATACAGTCATGATGATGAGGCAGCAGCAGTTCTAAAAAAACTTGTTTACGAACCATTAATAAATATTGACGGTAATTACAAAATTACTTACTGCAATGCAAAATCTATTACCTTCAACAAAGAAGGCAGGGAAGCCGTAGTGAAATTAAATACTGATAAAACTTACAGTGACGGCGAAAAAGTAAAAGCTTCTAATGTGGCACAGTCATACAGGTGGTTTAGATCACAGGACAATTCTTACAAAGATTTGCTTACAAGAATTTCAAGTGTGAAAGTTACAGATGATGAAACATTAGTATTTACTTTTAACACTGTTGACAGCAGAAATATTACAATATTTAATATTCCTATTATTTATCAGTCACTAAAGGAAAAGGATTATCCGTTAGGTACAGGAAAGTATGTTATTGATTCGGTTAAGGCGTACGATAATATTACATTAAAGCCTGGTAAAAATGGTAATTGTTCATACAAAACAGTCACAATAAAAACTGCTGATTTTAGCGACAAAACAAGGCTCATTAAATCACAGGATTATGACATGTTCTTATTTAATAAAGATGAGCATGGAGATGCAATCAAAAAGAACAAAGCCTATGATATTTACGAGTATGGCAAAGAAACAGGTTGGTTCTTAAAGCTTAACATTAAGAATAAGGACACAAAAAACGCCATTGGAAAATTAGTAGAAGGTGAAGAATTTTTCAAGAAAACAAGTGCAGAGGGGATTTATTCAGACGGAATGACAAATGCCTACGTTAAACCAAATTACTATTCATATCTGGATAGCGGAAACTTTGACAAAACAAAGAGTTTAACAATTGGTCATGACTACTCAGCAATAGCCAAAAACATTTACAAGGCTTTGGCTAAAAAGTTGAAAGAAGAAGGGGTTAAAACCACTGAAAAAGATTACGGAACAGAAGAAGTTCCAAAAGGTTTTAACGATGACATAACTGTTGCCTATGGTGCATATCAGGATATGATGGGCGACACCGATGCTCAGAAATTTTTCAAGGAAAATAATGGTATGGACGCTGAAGATTTCTATGATTGTTTCGAAAAGTTTTTTGCAACTGAAAACAACATAGTGCCAATAAGCAAAGACACTACATGGGTTGCATTCCTTGCAGGAAGAGACAACAAAGAAATTACAGAATAATATTAGGGATTGTTATATGAATGATGTATGACAATCCCTATACTTTCTATAGGGAAGGTATATGAATTGCATGTACACCATTAAAAATATACTGTGTGCAGGTGTGAAAATATGTAATCAATCCTCTCCTAAAATTGGTTACAAATTAAAAGGAGAAATGTAATGAAAAAGAAAAAAAGCAGAGGCATTAAATGGATTATAATTTTAATATTGTTATTAATTATTGTAGTAGCGGGAATTATAATTGGTCGTGAAATTTTCAGTCATAAAGTGGCACAACAGCGATTCAAAGAACTGTCAAAAGAAATCTCTAATGACAGTAAATCAGGAAGAGATTTAGATGCTTTATTTAAGAAAAATAAGGAGTGCATTGGCTGGGTATGCATAAAGAAAACAGCCATAGATTACCCTGTAATGCACACACCTAATGATCCTAAGAAATATTTGTATAAAAATTTTAACGGACAGTATAGTAGTTCAGGAACTCCTTTTTTAGATGCACGTTGTACAATAAATAGCAGTAACTGCATATTGTATGGACATAATATGCGTAATGGACAGCTGTTTGCTTCCCTAAAACAGTATGTAGATAAATCATATTATAAAAAACATCCGGAGGTAGAATTCCAAACAAAAAACGGAGATAATTTTTATAAGATTTTTGCTGTTGTTGCTTTAAAACAGGATGATGAATGGTACAACTTCATTGATGCACCAAATAGCAAAAATTTCAAGAAAAATATTACAGGAATTATGGAAAAAGTACTTTATACAACAGGAGTAAAACCTAAGTTTGGTCAGCAGTTATTAACATTGTCTACATGCTACGGTTCGGATGAAGATGGCAGATTAATTGTAGTAGCAGTGAAGAAAAAATAGTTATTAAATGGCAAGGAATGTTCTAAAGGACATTCCTTGTTGTTCTATAAATGAGAGAGGTTTTGTAGTCCTAATGTTTACACAATTTGTAAATTGTGATAGAATTATGGAAGTCTTGAAAAATGAAACAAAATTAAAGGGGGAACATATGATAAACATAGCAATATACAATCATGATGAAGATTATGTAAGACAAATCAAGAATACATTTCTAAAGTCAAATCTAAATAAAAATATAGTATTTCACAAATATAATTCAAAAGAAGATTTAATAAAAGCAATAAAGAGAGAACAAGCCCCATATATAGTTTGTTCAAAATTAGGTTTTGCAAATGAATATATATTATGTCATAGTGGACAGGATAGTTATAAAATAGCCCCTAAAGAGATTATGTATATAGCGATTGCAAAAAGAGGAGTTGATGTTTTTATAAACGAAAAGTTACAACAGAGGTTAAATATAAAAAAGGTGCATTGTAATAGGAGAATTTGTGAATTATATAAAATTTTGGAACATTATAATTTTGCTTACGCACATAATAGTTATATAGTAAATATGGAATATATACGGGGTAGAAAAAGACAGGAAATTCAATTATTGGATGGAAAAATACTTTCTGTATCGCGTTCGAAAACAAAAGAATTGAAGGAAAAGATGGAAAGTTATTACAGAAATTAAAAATAGGAAGCAATATTGAATATGAAAAAAGTGGACTTTAAATATACAAAAAATGACCATGAGGTTTTATTTATTGATAAAGAATGATATAGTAACTTCGATGTGTGAATTATAGTGCGCGTACTAATATGGTAAATTCATATATTTGAAAAAATAAAAAGTAAGGAGAGTAATTTGTATGAAACATATTAATTATAGCAAAAAAATAGGAACATTTATAGTAAGCTTAGCGTTGACAACAATGTTAGCAACATCAATTTGGGCAGCTGGATATAGTATTAAGGGAAACTTATCCGTAAATGTACATATAGTACCTATATTAAAAGATAATGCAACAGCTTATACAAGTGTATCAAGACCATCAAAAAAATACAATGATTGTGAGTCTAAAACAACTGTTAAAATTTATAATTCTGATGGCGATTGTAAAAAAGACTCGTATAATTTGAAAGGGGGAGCAGTATGGGATTTGCCGCTTAATGCCGGGGCGAAAGCTAGCATTAGAGCAGCGAAAAAAGCTGTAGGAACTCATAAGGCAAAAACATATAACACAAACAATAAGTGGGTATCAACAAAAAATACAATTTGGAAGAAGTAGGAAATAAAGTGAAAAAAGTATATTTAGCTATTAATAACATAAGGTTGATGTTAAAAAATAAAAGTATAATGATGTTAATAATATTTACAAGTATAACTTTATCGGTTTTAGGAATATTATTTTATTCAGGATATTTTTTATACGATTATTACCAATCGCAGACTGAAAACCAGGTGGAAATTTATTTACAGAAATCAACACAGAGTTCGGATATTATTAGAGTGATTGAGGAGTTGTCTTTAAAAGAAAAGGATATATCAGATATGTGTGTGTCAAATGGTAAGTTATCAGAAGGTAAGCTTATAGGTGAATACAATAAAACATGGAAAGAGCATATGCTGGTAGGACAATGTTATAGTATTGATGACAATAGACCATATTTATTAATGGCTGAATATCAAGTTGATAATATTGAAGGATACGAAAAACCAGTAGGTAAAAACATTAAAGTAGGTGGAAAAAAAATAAGAATTGGTGGGATAATTCCATATTCCCAATATGATAATTACATTTTGCCTGTTTATTATTATATTAACAATTATCCTACTGACTATATTATGATAAAGTATAATAATAGAAAAAACTCCTCAAAAATAGAAAAGACACTTGCGCAAAATACCATAGTAAAAAAATATAATATGAAAAGAAGTACACCATTTTTATCAGAAGATTTCATGGGAGCTTTTGTTCAAATTTTATTGATTTTTGCAGCGGTTATAATAAATGTATTATGTATGACTTATGCATGGTTAAGTACATTTAATAGAAAGTTCAAAATCTATGCAATATGTGGAGCGACAAAAAAAGACATAATCCATATTGCGTTAACTCAAACGGTAATTCTTATGTTCAGTGGAGTTTTAGTGGGAAATATATTGTTTGCCATTTTAAAGATGATAATAAGGAAATATGAGATAGTATATCAACAAAATTATTTGCCATACATAATTATATCAGGGGTGGTAATCATTCTTTTGGTAGGCTTTTCATATATTCTGGCAAAAAAGGCAACTAAGTCGGAGATTATATATAATATAGTGGAGTGATTATGAATACATTAAGAATTGCATACAGATTAACAAAAAAAAGAAAATGGTCATTATTTTTATTAACTGTGGAAATAATAATATGCTCTATAGTTATATTATCCACTTTAGGAAAAATCTTTTATTACTTTGAGACAAAAGATTTGGCATATTCTTTTGATGGAAAAAACATATATTATTTTTCACCATATACATACTATGATGACTTTTCCGCTGAAGAGCTACTTAGTCAAAAAGGTTTTAAAAATGTAGAAGTTTGTGAAATGCATGAATTGAAGATAGAATCAAAAAGTGATAGCGCTATAGCAGTGATAGGATATGATGACATCATTATGAAGAAGTTAAAATTAAATATTATAGAAGGGCAAAATATATCGTCATATACAGGTGATAATATTCCGGTAATTGCTATGGGAAATCGATTTAGAGTTGGAGATACAATAGTATTGTCGGACAAACAAATTTGTGAAGTTGTAGGAAAAATCTCAGAGGATAGTAGTGTAGTTAGATTTAATGCGTCAGCGTCTTCAGGAAAATCCTCAATAGAAGAAATATTAGCGACGGTAAGAGGGTGTGATTTAATTATGCCGTATGGGCCAAATTGTAGCTATTATAACAATTCAGAAATTGTAAAAATGGATTTACCGCAGGATTCCCAAATGATATATTGCAATGGTAAGAAATATCAAAGTGCTATAAAAATGTTAAGTGATTATGGTGCTATTACATCTGTAGAACAAATGCAGGAAAACTATAACAAAAGTAACAGAGAATTTCTTTTTACAAATGGAATTGTAGGAATAGTATTTTTGTTTCTTACAATGACAGGGATAGGTGGAATAAATTATATTCAAAGCAAAAATAATGATAAGTT
The DNA here is from genome assembly GCF_057858645.1 of Eubacterium sp. NCBI lineage: Bacteria > Bacillati > Bacillota > Clostridia > Eubacteriales > Eubacteriaceae > Eubacterium > Eubacterium sp. The sequence continues at coordinate 50,710 of NZ_DBLZZO010000007.1, read as the reverse complement.
TTATACTATTTTATTTATGTTGGGAATGAACAAGAATAAACGAATGTTAATTGAAACACTTAATACATTTTCAGTAATCGGAATTTCTGCTATTACAATGCTTATATTTGGTGGAAAAATTGCGGCAATAACATCACCTAAAGGAGTAGGTAGGATAGAAAACTGGATGTATATAGTGGTTGTTATAAACTTGTGCTTTATTTATGCAGTTTCATCTTTTGACTTTATAAAAAAATCAGGTAAAAGTAACATTATAGAATTATATAAGAAAAATAAGGAATAGAAAATGGGATTAGAACTTTCAAATATATACAAAGAATATGAAATAAATAGAGACAACGAAATTCAATCAGTGTTAAATGGTGTCAATTTAACTATTGCTGATGGCGAAATGATAGCAATAATGGGTAAATCAGGAGCAGGCAAATCCACCCTTTTACATATAATAGGCTTGTTGGATGTATGCGACCGGGGAAACTACAAGTTAGATGGTGAAGACATATCTGATTTTACTAATAAACAAAGGGCTAAAATTAGAAATGAAAAAATTGGATTTGTATTACAGGATTTTGGATTGGTTGAGGACGAAACTGTTATGGAAAATGTATCTCTTCCGTTAATGTTAAGTAGAACTTCTATGAAAAAAATAAGAGAAGTAGCCTTAGAAAAAATGAAAAAAGTAGGAGTGGAACATTTGTCAAACAAAAAGGTATCTGTTTTATCAGGAGGCGAAAAACAGAGGGTAGCAATAGCAAGGGCATTGGTATGTGACCCTGAATATATAATGGCAGATGAGCCTACAGGGGCTTTGGACTCGGTAAATGCTGAAAAAATCATGTCAATACTATCGTCTCTGAATAAAGAAGGAAAAACGGTGATTATTGTTACACATGATGAGACCGTTGCAAAAAAATGCGGTAGAATAATAACAATAAAAGATGGAAAGATAGAATAGCTAAATATTAAAACAGAATAATAAATAGCACCAGTTTGATGAAAAATAAAAAAGATTAGTGGTATCAGTAAATTAATCTTATTTATTTTTGGCTGGTGCTGTTTTTTAATTATCCCTTAATCTGTGATAAATAGCTGTTGTGATATATTTTACTATATGTTACATCTTCTCCAAACCAATCCGGTTTCTGAAAAGCATCAGCCTGTTCAACACTTGAAAATTCAACTTCAACTAAAAGCATTCCTGCAAATTTTCCTTTGAAAACATCTAACTCGGCGGTAAGTTTTCCGTCGTTAATTGGAATAAGATAGCGTACTTTTGAGATAATGTTGCCATCTGCTTTTTCTAACAAATGCTCATAACTTTTTTTATTCAGTGGAAGATTATATTCTTCTCTAGCCATCATGCCACTACCTTTGTAAGTAAGAACATAGTCATCGTCCTGTTTTCTAATCCTAACAACAGGAGCAGTGTTAAGATATGCCTGTTCAATTACATGATGTTCGTAACTGTCCAAATCTTTTGGTAAATCTGTAGGTATAAATTTTTTTTCTATTTCCATTCCCATATTATAATGAAACCACCTTTCTTAGTAACTCTAAAATTTTCACAATTTTATACACTGCTGTGAAAACATACAACATTACGAAAGCACGCTTCCGCTGCGTCCGCCTCGTAGCGGTTCTATCAAGCCGACTACGCTGCCTTGATGAACCGACGGGCTACCAGCACTTTCTTAAATGTTGTATGTTTCCCACAGCAGATATAATAAATTTATTACGAAAATATTTAATTAATAATTTTTTTACAATATTTTTTAGTATAACAAATATTATACCCTTATGATATAATTAAATTCGGTTATTTACTATTATACTTATGTTAATTATAGGTTAAATGATTATATTTGACACATTAAATAAACAGGAGGTTTTAAATGAAAACAGTATATGCATTTTTAGCAGACGGATTAGAGGAAGTTGAATGTTTGATGGTTGTGGATTTACTTAGAAGAGCTAAGTTGAATGTAGTTACAGTATCCATCAAGGAAGAATTAATGGTTGAAAGTTCTCATAAGGTTAAATTCTTTGCAGACAAGACAATAGATGAAATCGACTTTGAACAGGGCGATTGTATTTTCTTGCCGGGAGGAATGCCGGGAACAACAAATTTAAGTGAGTGTGGGACATTAAAGGACCATATCATTAAGTATAATGAACAGGGTAAGTGGTTAGCAGCAATTTGCGCGGCACCAAGTATTTTTAGCAGTCTTGGCATTTTGAAGGACAAGAGGGCAACTTCATTTCCAAGTTTTGCAGACAAGATGGAATGTAAGGAATATGGCGGTGGTGTTGTAAGAGACGGCAATATTATTACAGGAAAAGGTCTTGGAGTTGCATTAGAGCTTGGACTTGAATTAATATCATGTCTTATTGATGAGGAAACAAGTGGCAAAATAGCTGACCAGATTCAGTATAATTAGTAGAATACTGTTGAAAATATGTGTTTTAAAAGGTAGTGACAAGAAAAGGAAAGTATGATATAATCATACACTGCGTCAATAGGTTACTAGGCTATGACGAGTAAAATTCAATGAATTAAATGGGATACTCATACCCGTTTTGATAACAAGGAGGAAAAATAATGAGTTTACAGGTAGAAAAGTTAGAAAATAACACAGCAAAGCTTACTATTGAAGTACCGGCAGAAGAATTTGATAAGGCCATTCAGACAGCATATCAGAAGAACAAGAATAAATTTAACGTACCAGGATTTAGAAAAGGTAAAGTACCTTACGCTATGGTAGAAAAAATGTACGGTGCAGGCGTTTTCTATGAAGAAGCTGCAAACGAATTAATTCCAGATGCTTATGCAAATGCAGCAGCAGAAAGTGAATTAGAAATCGTTGCTCGTCCGGAAATCAATGTAACACAGATTGAAAAAGGAAAGCCATTTGTTTTCGAAGCTGAAGTAACACTTAAGCCTGAAATCAAACTTGGAAAGTACAAGGGAGTTAAGGTTGAAGCTATGGACACAACAGTTACAGATGAAGATGTAGCTGCTGAACTTGATAAGGTTAAGGAACAGAACGCAAGACTTGTAGCTGCTGACGATAAGGCAGTTGAAGACGGAGATCAGACAACAATCGATTTCGAAGGTTTTGTTGATGGAGTAGCATTTGAAGGTGGAAAGGGTGAAGATTATCCGCTTACAATTGGTTCACATTCATTTATTGATACTTTTGAAGAACAGCTTATTGGAAAGAAAGTTGGCGAAGAAGTAGAAGTAAACGTTACATTCCCAGAACAGTATCAGGCTAAGGAACTTGCAGGAAAGCCAGCAATGTTCAAAGTAACAATTAAGGAAATTAAAGTTAAGGAATATCCTGAATTAGATGATGATTTCGCACAGGATGTTTCAGAATTTGATACATTAGATGAATACAAGGCAGACATTAAGAAGAATCTTGAAGAAAAGAAAGCACAAGAAGCTGAAGCTGATAAGGAAAGCAAGGTAATTGAAGCAATCGTTAATGATTCAGAAATGGATATTCCTGAAAAGATGATTGAAGCTCAGAGCCAGCAGATGGTTGAAGAATTTGCACAGAACATTGCTATGCAGGGAATTTCTTTTGACCAATACATGCAGTTTACAGGTACAACTGTAGATCAGCTTACAGAACAGGTTAAGCCACAGGCTGAAGCAAGAGTACAGTCAAGCTTAGTTCTTGAAGCTATTGTTAAGGCTGAAAAGATTGAAGCATCAGATGAAGAATTTGATGAAGAAATCAAGAGAATGGCTGAAAGATATCAGATGGAAGCTGATAAGGTTAATGAATTATTATCAGATGATGATAAGAAGAACATCAGAGCTGACATCTGTGCAAGAAAGGCTGCTAAGTTAGTAGTAGAAAAAGCTAAATAAGATATTTGTTAGCATTTATTAAGGAGGTATAGATTATGGCATTAGTACCTTATGTCATTGAACAGAATTCACGTGGTGAACGTTCATATGATATTTACTCAAGATTATTAAAGGACAGAATTATTTTCTTAGGAGAAGAGATAAATGATGCAACAGCAAGTGTTGTTGTAGCACAGCTTCTATTTTTAGAATCAGAAGATCCTGGAAAAGACATTCATATGTATATCAATAGCCCGGGCGGTTCTGTTACAGCCGGTATGGCTATTTATGACACAATGAATTATGTAAAGTGTGATGTTTCAACTACTTGTATCGGTATGGCGGCAAGTATGGGAGCATTCCTCTTATCAAGTGGTGCTAAAGGAAAGAGATATGCCCTTCCAAATGCAGAAATTATGATTCATCAGCCACTTGGCGGTGCACAAGGACAGGCTACAGAAATTCAAATAGCTGCAGAGCACATTTTAAAGACTAAAAAGAAATTGAACGACATTTTGGCAGCAAATTCAGGTCAACCCGTTGAAGTTGTTGAAAAGGATACTGACAGAGACAACTGGATGAGTGCAGATGAAGCTAAAGAATATGGTTTAGTAGATCAGGTAATTAAACAGAGATAGAATGAATAAGGCACCGCAATTACTGTGGTGCCTTATGTTCAAATTTAGATTAATGCGAGGTTATTATGGCGAATAAAAATATAACTGATAACAATTTGCGCTGTTCTTTTTGCGGTAGAAGTGAGAATCAGGTTAGAAGACTTATAGCAGGTCCGAACAATGCATACATTTGTGATGAATGTGTTGAGATTTGTGCAAGCATAGTTGATGATGAAATCTATGGTGATGAAAAGAAAAGTGCAAATGAGGAAATCAATTTACTAAAGCCTAAAGAAATAAAAGAATTCTTGGATCAATATGTTATTGGACAGCAGGAAGCAAAGAAAGTTCTTTCAGTTGCTGTTTACAATCATTACAAGAGAGTATTGGCTGACAAGGATTTAGATGTAGAATTACAGAAATCAAACATATTACTTTTAGGTCCAACCGGTTCAGGTAAAACATATCTTGCTCAAACATTAGCCAAAATTTTAAATGTACCTTTTGCAATTGCAGATGCTACAACATTAACAGAGGCTGGTTATGTTGGTGAAGATGTTGAAAATATTCTGCTTAAATTAATTCAGGCAGCAGACTATGATATTGAGAGAGCAGAACATGGTATTATTTATATAGATGAAATTGATAAGATTACAAAGAAATCAGAGAATGTTTCTATTACAAGAGACGTTTCAGGTGAAGGTGTTCAGCAGGCTTTGCTTAAGATTTTAGAAGGAACAGAAGCCAGCGTTCCACCACAGGGTGGTAGAAAACATCCACAGCAGGAACTTATCCCTATTGATACTACAAATATTTTATTTATTTGTGGTGGAGCTTTTGCAGGACTGGATAAGATTATTGAAAGAAGACTTGATAAGAGTTCAATAGGTTTCAATACTGAAATTGCTGAGAAATCTGAAATTGTTGAAGATGAATTGTTGAAGGAAGTTATGCCGGAAGATTTAGTTAAGTTCGGTTTGATTCCTGAATTTATCGGAAGAGTACCGGTAACAGTTACATTAGATTACTTAGATGAAAAAGCATTAGAAAAGATTTTAACAGAACCAAAGAATGCTTTAGTTAAACAGTATAAGAAATTGTTTGAGTTAGATGGAGTTAAATTAACATTTACAGATGAAGCGATAAACGCTATTGCCAAATTAACTGTTAAGAGAAAAACAGGTGCAAGAGGCCTTAGAGCAATTATTGAAAATGTTATTATGGATATTATGTATGAGACACCATCTGACGAATCAATAAAAGAATGTATTATAAATGAAGATGTGGTAAATGGATTAGCGGATCCTGAAATAATTTATAATTCGGTAATCCCTAAAAAGAATACTACAAAAAAGAAATAATTAGCCACATTTAAGTTGCTATTACAAGGAGAAGACATGTCAGAGAACTTAAAAACTTTTCCGGTTATACCATTAAGAGGCCTTACTATTATACCGGGAACAACTGTTCATTTTGACGTTCGCAGAAAAGCATCAATTGCAGCAGCAGAAGAGTCAATGATTGACGATAAAGAATTGTTTGTTGTTGCACAAAAAGACCCGGTGGAAGACACACCGGGTTTTGATGGTATATACAAGGTTGGAACAGTTGTAGTTGTAAAGCAGTTAAATAAACTTCCCGATGACGTGGTAAGAGTTATGGTGGAGGCAAAAGCCAAAGGAGAAATACAGTCTTTATACATGGCTGATGGACATTTTGCCGGGGAAGTTTCAATTATAGAAGAAGATAAAAATACTTTAACAGAGGCGCAGGAAGAAGCTTATGTTAGAGAATTAAGAGATACTTTAAAATTATTCGAGGGTAAGGTAAGAGAATTATCTCCTTCAAGTTTAAGAGGTTTGTTAGATATTAGTAATATTGAAACTCTAATGAACCAGATTTTAATGAGAATAAAAGTAGGATATAAATTAAAACAGGAATACTTGGAACAGAACAGTATTGAAGATAAATTTACTACTATATATTCGTTTCTTGCAAAAGAAAATGAAGTTGCACAGGTTAGAAATGAGATTATAGAAAAAGTTAAACAACGTTTAGAAAAAAGTCAGAAGGAACATATTCTTCGCGAACAGATGCAGATTATCAAAGAAGAATTAGGGGATGACTTTGACGCAGAAACAGATCAGCTTGAAGAGAAGATTAATAATTTAAACGCAGATGACAGTGTTAAAGAAAAATTATTAAAAGAACTTTCAAGATATAAATCAGCCATGGGTAATCCGGCAGAAGGTAACATTATTAGAACCTATTTGGAAACAATGTTAGATTTGCCATGGAACAATGAAACAGAAGAAAATCCCAACCTGCAGAATGCAGAGGAAATTTTAAATAGAGACCATTACCAATTAACTAAAGTTAAAGAAAGAATTTTAGAATTTTTAGCTGTAAGACAATTGACTATGGCAAAGGGTGAGGCACCGATTATTTGTCTTGTGGGACCTCCAGGAACAGGTAAGACAAGTATTGCAAAATCAATTGCAGAGGCACTTAACAAGAAATATGTTAGAATATCATTAGGTGGTGTTAGTGATGAGTCAGAAATTCGCGGACACCGTAAAACATATTTAGGAGCAATGCCAGGTAGAATCCTTAAAGGACTAAAGCAGGCAGGAAGTTCTAATCCTTTAATTTTATTTGATGAAATAGATAAAATGGGACAGGGAGTTCATGGAGATCCGGCGTCAGCCTTATTAGAAGTGTTGGATTCAGAGCAGAACTCAAAGTTTAGAGATAATTACGCTGAAATACCAATTGATTTATCAAAGGTTTTATTTGTGGCAACAGCTAATGACGCAGGCACAATTCCAAGACCTTTACTTGACAGAATGGAAATAATAGAAATTGAAGGTTATACTCAAAACGAAAAATTCCATATTGCCAAGGAACATTTAATTAGTAAAGAATTTGAAAAAAATGGTATAAAGAAAAGCTGGTTATCCATCACAGATGAAGCAATTAACAGTATTATCCGCTACTATACAAGAGAAGCAGGTGTAAGACAGTTAGAAAGAGAAATTTCAAAGATTTGTCGCAAGGCAGCAGGTCTTATTATCAAAAACAACAAAAAGCGTTTAAAGGTTACTTCAAAGAATATTGAAAAATATCTTGGCAGAAAGATTTTTGACGATGACAAGGCTAATGAAAAGAATGATATTGGTATTGTAAGAGGACTTGCCTGGACAGCAGTTGGTGGAACAACTTTACAAATCGAAGTAAACACAATGCCTGGCAAGGGTCAGTTGAAATTAACAGGTCAGTTAGGCGATGTTATGAAAGAATCTGCACAGATTGCACTTTCTTATGTAAGAAGCATTGCAGGTAAGTATGGCGTGGCAGATGATTACTTTGAAAAACATGACATACATATTCATGTTCCGGAAGGGGCAGTGCCAAAGGATGGACCGTCAGCAGGTATCACTATGGCAACAGCAATACTTTCGGCTGTTACAAACAGAGAAGTGAACTGTAAAGTTGCAATGACCGGTGAAATTAATTTACGAGGGAAGGTTATGCCAATTGGTGGATTAAAAGAAAAGTTATTGGCAGCAAAGAACGCAGGTATTAAGATTGTAGTAGTACCTAAGAAGAACAAACCAATGCTTGAAGAAATATCAAAAGAGATAACAGGCGGAATGAAAATTGTTCTGGCTGAAACAATGGATGATGTTATAAAGATTGCATTAGTTTAGAATTTGATTTACAGTGAAAGATAGGAGAGAAGATGATAGTTAAAAATGTTGAATTGGAAACAGTTTGTGGAATAACAAGTAAATTACCGGAAAATACAATGCCGGAAATTGCTTTTGCAGGAAAGTCAAATGTAGGAAAATCATCATTAATAAATGGTTTGGTTAATAGAAAAGCATTGGCTAGAACATCTTCTCAGCCGGGAAAAACTCAGACAATTAATTTTTACAATGTAAATAAGGAAATGTATTTCGTAGACCTACCGGGGTATGGTTATGCCAGCGTGTCTAAGGAAATAAAAGCAAAGTGGGGCAGGATGATTGAAAATTATCTTCATACTTCACAAATGCTGCAGGCAGTGTTTTTGTTAATAGACATAAGACATGAGCCATCAAAGAATGACGTTAATATGTATGAGTGGATTTTGGCAAACGGTTATGAACCGATTATTATAGCAACTAAGTTAGACAAGATAAAAAGAAGTCAGGTTCAGAAGAACATCAAAATGATTCGTCAGGGATTAAACGTAATTCCGGGAACAAAGATTTTACCATTCTCAGCTCAGACAAAGCAGGGAAAAGAAGAAATTTTACAGGTTATAGAAGAATTAGCAAAAGGTACAGTAGAGGAGTAGAATATGGCAATAGAAACAGAAACTTTATACAAGTTAATGATTATGCATATGTTAAATAAAGTAGAATTTCCATTGACTAACTCACAGATTGCACAATTCTTTTTGGAAAATGAATATACAAATTATTTTGCTGTGCAGAAAGCAATTAATGAACTTATTGAGGATGGGTTTGTTTTTTCAAATGTAAACAGAAATACATCATATTACCATTTATCATCAGAGGGAAGAGAGAGTCTTAAATTCTTCGAGAACAAGATACCTAACCAGGTTATTGATGATATAGATATGTTTTTGGTTGACAACAGATACGAACTTAGAAACGAAGTAGGTACGGTGTCTGATTATTACAGGGCTTCTAATGGGGACTATGTGGTACATTGTCAGGTAAAAGAAGGTGACAGCACGTTAATTGAGCTGAATATTTCAACCCCTGATAAGCACATGGCATCTAAGATGTGTACTAATTGGGAAGCAATGAACAACAGTCAAAAAATATATCAGTTTGTAATTGATAATCTTACTAAGTAATTGGAGGAAAAAGTGGCACATATTGATCAGAGTAAAATTAGAAATTTTTGTATTATAGCTCATATAGACCATGGTAAATCAACTTTGGCAGACAGAATAATTGAAATGACAGGTCTTTTAACAAACAGGGAAATGCAGGCTCAGGTTCTTGACAATATGGAACTTGAAAGAGAAAGAGGCATTACAATTAAGTCTCAGGCAGTTCGTACTGTTTACAAGGCAAAAGATGGCGAGGAATATATTTTCAATTTAATTGATACACCGGGCCATGTGGATTTTAACTATGAGGTTTCGAGAAGTTTGGCAGCATGTGATGGTGCAGTGTTGGTAGTTGATGCGGCACAGGGCGTTGAGGCACAGACTTTGGCAAACGTTTATTTGGCATTAGACCATGACTTGGAAGTGTTTCCGGTTATTAACAAGATAGATTTACCATCAGCAGATCCTGACAGGGTAAAAGCTGAAATCGAAGATGTTATTGGTCTTGAGGCGGAAGATGCACCTCTTATTTCTGCAAAAACAGGTTTAAACTGTGAGGATGTATTAGAGGCAATTGTAAAAAATATACCGGCACCTACAGGTGATTCAAATGCACCTTTACAGGCTTTAATATTTGATAGCTTATATGATTCCTACAAAGGTGTAATTGTATTTTGCCGTATTAAGGAAGGTACTGTAAAGCCGGGAATGAATATAAAAATGATGGCAACAGGTGCAGTGGCAAATGTTGTAGAAGTTGGATATTTTGGCGCAGGTCAGTTTATTCCTTGTGATGAATTACCGGCAGGAATGGTAGGCTACATAACAGCCAGCATTAAAAATGTGTCAGATACAAAAGTAGGTGATACAGTTACAAATGCGGATGCCCCATGTGATAAGCCACTTCCGGGTTACAAGGAAGTTCAGCCAATGGTTTATTGTGGCTTGTATCCGGCTGATGGAGCAAAGTATCCTGATTTAAGAGATGCTTTAGAAAAATTACAGTTAAATGATGCAGCTTTGAAATTTGAACCTGAAACATCAATCGCTTTAGGTTTTGGTTTCAGATGCGGATTCCTAGGCTTGCTCCATTTGGAAATTATTCAGGAAAGACTAGAGAGAGAATATGGACTTGACCTGGTTACTACAGCACCATCTGTTATTTACAAGGTATACAAGGAAAACGGTGAGATAATTGAACTTACTAACCCAACAAACCTTCCTGATCCAAGTGAAATAGCTTATATGGAAGAACCTATTGTTAGTGCAGAGATAATGGTTACAACAGAATTTATCGGTGCCATTATGGAACTTTGCCAGCAACGAAGAGGAACATATATTAGCATGGAATATGTAGAAGGACAAAGAGCACTCCTTAAATACGATATTCCATTAAATGAAATTATTTATGATTTTTTTGATGCATTAAAGTCACGTTCAAGAGGTTATGCTTCTTTTGACTATGAATTGAAAGGCTATGAACAGGCTAAGTTAGTTAAGCTTGATATTCTTATTAATAAAGAAGAAGTGGATGCCTTATCATTTATTGTTCCTGAAGCATCAGCTTACGAGCGTGGAAGAAAGATGTGCGAGAAATTAAAGAAGGAAATACCAAGACAGTTGTTTGAAGTTCCAATTCAGGCAGCAGTTGGTAGCAAGGTAATTGCAAGAGAAACTGTTAAGGCAATGAGAAAAGACGTATTGGCAAAATGTTATGGTGGTGATATTTCCCGTAAGAGAAAACTTCTTGAAAAACAGAAGGAAGGAAAGAAGAGAATGCGTCAGGTTGGAAACGTAGAAATTCCACAGAGTGCATTTATGGCAGTTTTAAAATTAGACGAAGAATAGAATATATAGAAATATGTATTTGTGATTATAAGAATTTTTACAGTGCCAAAGAATACTAGATGTTAGTTTTCTTTGGCATTAGTTATATTGTAAGGAAGGATAAGAAATGAACAGTAAGCAGTTGGAAATATATATTCATATTCCTTTTTGCGTGAGAAAGTGTGATTATTGTGATTTTTTATCAATGAGCATGGACGAAGGTACAAAAAGAGAATATGTAAATGCTTTGGTTAGAGAGATAGAATTAAGCAAAGAAAAGATGGAAGGCAGAGTTGTTACAAGTGTTTTCATAGGCGGTGGAACGCCGTCAATTTTGCAGGAAAATTTTATTACAAAAATTATGGAGGCGGTAAAAAATAACTGTCAGTTATCTGATGATGCCGAGATTACTATTGAGTGTAACCCCGGAACTGTAACAGAATCAAAATTAAGTAGTTACAAAGAAGCAGGAATTAACAGAATCAGTTTTGGACTTCAGTCTGCAAATAATCAGGAACTTAGAAGCATAGGTCGTATTCACGATTTTACAAAGTTTAAAGAAAGTTATGAGTTGGCAAGAAAAGCAGGCTTTGAAAACATCAATGTGGACGTAATGAGTGCTTTACCAGGACAGACAGTTGAAAGTTACAAATATACGTTGGAAAGAGTGCTGGCATTGGAGCCGGAGCATATTTCCGCTTATAGCCTTATTGTTGAAGATGGGACGCCACTTCAGGAAAGAGTCCAGGAGGCGGAAAGCAAAAACATTAATATTTTGCCGGACGAAGATGCTGAAAGAGAAATGTATTATTTAACTGAAAAAATGCTGGAAGAAAACGGATATGTACATTATGAAATATCAAACTATGGCAAGCCGGGATTTCAGTGCAGGCATAATATAGGTTATTGGAAGAGAGTGGATTATTTGGGCTTTGGTCTTGGCGCGGCTTCTTTATATAACAACAGCAGATACAGTAATACCGAAGATATTGATAAATACATTAGTTTGCTTTTGGATGGCAAAGATACAGATAGTGATTTTTACGGCGACAGTTTTATTTATCAGGATGACATCTGGGATATAACAGAGGATGCCATTTCTGTAATAGAAGGAAAAATCCAGCGTTTAACAGAAAAAGATAAAAAAGAAGAATTTATGTTTTTGGGACTTAGAATGATTGACGGAATTTCAAAAGAAGAATTTCATCAGGCATTTGACAGAAAATACGACAGCGTGTACGGAGAGGTAACAGAAAAATTAGTGCAGCAGGGACTTATAGAAGTCAATGGTGACAACGTGCGTTTAACTAAAAGAGGTGTGGATCTAAGCAATTATGCAATGTCTCAGTTTTTGTTGTAAGATTACTGTGACTTTGTGTAAGATTGTTATGTTTCGTGTAAGTTTAACAAGATTGGATTGCAATACAGAAAATTCTTTGATTCTTTTGGAATAGATAGTATAATATAAAACATATTATAAATTACAAACGGAAAAGAGGGATTATTATGGACAGAAAAACAATATGCATTTACGGATCATTCTCACCTTACGTTTCAGAAGAAAAGTTAAAACCATACTATGATATGGGAAAGAAGTTAGGAGAAAAGTACGACCTTATTTATGGAGGCGGTGCAGATAGTACACTTGGATATATGGCAAGAGGAATGCACGACGGAGGTGCTTACATAACAGGTGTATATCCAAAGGCATTTAAGAATATGAACGTGTTCAAAGGATGTGATAAGGAAATTGTTTGTGATTCAATGGCTGAGCGCAAAGGACATTTTGAATCGGAAGCTGACGTGTTCATTGTTTTACCAGGTGGCGTTGGAACAATGGATGAGTTATTTGAAGCAATTGTATTAATCGAAAAGTATATGATTGAAGGAAAAGTAATTATTTTTAACCACAATGGTTTTTATGATACATTACTTAAATTTATGGATGAAATGAAGGAACAGGGAATGTTCCACTGCGATTTATCAAGAGTGTATAGCGTTGCTAATACATTTGAAGATATTGAAGAGATGATTGTAAAATAATAAAAATTTGACTAAATTGCAAATGTGTAGTAAAGTACAAAATACAAGCTGTTCATAAAGTAAACTATTGTGAACAGCTTTTGTTTTGGTTAAAAGGAGATGCAGAATGATAAAATTTTTAATTGACTCAGGTTCTGATTATGATAAAGAACAGTTACAGGGAAAAGGGATAGAGTACATACCGATAGCGATTAGTGTAGGAGATAAGAGTTTTAGAGACGGTGAAATTTCTAAGGATGAATTTTATAAATTAACACAGGAATCAGATGAGTTCCCTAAAACAGCTCAGCCATCACCACAGGATTTTATTGACATATTTGAAAAAATTAAGGCAGATGGAGACGAGCTTATATGTATTTTACTTTCATCAGGTTTAAGTGGCTTGATTCAAAGTGCCACATTAGCTAAGAACATGGTTGAATATGATAAGATACATATAGTTGATTCATTATCAGCTACTTTTGTTATTAAGGTTTTGGTTGACTATGGCATACAGTTAAGAGACAGTGGCAAGACAGCAGAAGAAATAGTTGCGGCTATTAAAGAAATTCAGCCAAAGGTTAGAATGTATGCAGTGCTTGATACATTGGATAATTTGTATAAAGGTGGTCGTTTGTCAAAAATCGAAGCAGGAATTGGCACAATTGCAAAAATAAAACCTTTAATTTATTTTACAGAAGATGGAAAAGTAGGTATTAAGGCAAAGAGCATTGGAAAGAAAAAAGCTTTAAATGATATTATGAAGTTGATTTCAAACGACACAATTAATACAGACTTCCCGGTTTACAGTATATATTCAATTGGAACTGTAAATAATGAAACTTTTACAGACAGATTGAAAGAAGCTAATATTGAAGTTTCAGACAGATTACAGATTGGACCAACAATTGGTACACACATCGGACCTGAAGCATACGGAATTGTTTATGTAGCAGAGTAATTCTTGCTTTATGGTCTTACATAAGAACAAAGAAAATAAGAAAATATAAAGCATTAACATAAAATCAATTAAAGTGTTTATGTTAAAGAGAATAAGAAAGTTGTTGTTAGGATAATATTCTATAGTTTAACGGACTTAAGAGTATTAAAATAATGACAACTTTTTTTTACATTTAATTTACAATTCTTTTTAAAATAAAGTGTTGACAAAGAATATTGATAGTGATAGATTAGACCATAGAAAAGATGTTAGCACTCAAACAACACGAGTGCTAATAGTCTTAAAACCATAGAAAGGAGTAATCTATGGAACTGAATGAAAGAAAAGAAAAGATTCTGGATGCAGTAATTAGAAATTACTTAGAGACAGGGGAACCGGTTGGCTCAAGAACAATTTCTAAATACACAGATCTGAATCTTAGTTCAGCAACAATCAGAAATGAAATGTCTGATCTTGAGGAAATGGGTTATATAGTTCAGCCTCATACATCAGCAGGTAGAATTCCTACTGATAAAGGTTATCGATTTTATGTAGACCACATGCTCAAAGATAAGATGTCAGAATTAGATGAGCGTGAGAAGAAGGTTAGCGAGAAGGAAGACCTTTTAATTGAAAAAGTTGACAAGGTTGAGACACTTCTCCAGAATATGGCAAAGGTTTTAGCAAACAATACAAACTATGCCACAATGGTTTCTTCTCCAAAGTCTCAGGGAAACAAAATCAAATTCATACAGTTATCTGTACTTGAAGAAAAACAGTTGTTGTGCACAGTGGTTTCCGATAAGAACCACGTAGTGAATAAGATTGTTAATGTTGACAGAGTTGTAAGTCAGGAAATGATAGTGAGACTTAACGTGGCACTTAACACAGCACTTGCAGGTTTGGCTTTAGAGGAAATTAACTTAGGTGTTATTTCAGCATTGACTTCACAGGCAGGTGAATATGAGGATTTGGTTAATGAAGTGCTTAAGGCAATAACAGAAGCTATTTCCACTGAGGAGCAAATGAAGATTTACACATCAGGTGCAACAAATATTTTTAAATATCCTGAACTTAGTGACAAGGAGAGAGCAAGTCAGCTTCTTACCACACTGGAAGAAAAGTCACAGCTAACAGAATTGATTAACGAAAGTGATGAAGAAACCGGAATTCAGGTTTACATCGGAAACGAGAGTCCGGTTCAGTCCATGAAGGATTGCAGTGTTGTAACTGCTACTTACGAATTAGAAGATGGTTTCAAAGGAACAATCGGTATCATTGGTCCAAAGCGAATGGATTATGAAAAGGTTGTTGAAACCTTAAGAGTTGTAAAAGAACAGTTAAATGAAAACTTTAACGACAAAGAATAAATTTAGAAAGGAAAGTCCAATGGAAAAGGAAAATAAGGACTTGGAAGAAAACCAGAAAGTAGATGTAGAAGAAGCATCTGCAGTGGAAGAGAACCAAGAAGTTGAGAATTCAGAAGAGAAGACTGAAGAATCCAAGGAAACACAGGAAACAGAAGATGCTTCAGAAGAGAAAACTGAAAAGAAAAAGAAAAAAGGCTTCAAGCGAAAAGATAAGAGAGATGAGCAAATAGAAGAACTTAATGATAAATATCAAAGACTATTTGCAGAATTTCAAAATTTTAGAAGCAGAAGTGATAAAGAAAAAACAGCAATGTTTGAAACAGGCGCAAAATCAATTATTGAAAAGATTTTACCTGTAGTTGATAACTTCGAAAGAGGAGTTGCAGCACTTAGTGAAGAAGATTTAGAATCACCTGTAGGACAGGGAATGAATCTTATATATAAACAGTTACTTCAGACTCTTGAAGATATTGGAGTTGAAGCAATTGAGGCGAAGGGAAAGGAATTTGATCCTGAACTTCACAACGCTGTAATGCATGAAGACAATGACGAACTTGGTGAAAACGTTGTGTCAGAGGAATTACAGAAAGGTTATAAATACAGAAATACAGTGGTAAGACACAGTATGGTAAAAGTAGCTAATTAGTTTTATTTGAAATAATCATATATTTATTAGGAGGAAAATAAAATGGGAAAGATTATTGGTATTGATTTAGGAACAACAAACTCATGTGTAGCTGTTATGGAAGGTGGAGAACCTACAGTTATCACAAATGCAGACGGAGCAAGAACAACTCCATCAGTAGTAGCATTTAAGAAAGATGGAGAAAGATTAGTTGGTGAGCAGGCTAAACGTCAGGCTGTTACAAACGCAGAAGGAACAATCTCATCAATTAAAAGACATATGGGAACAGATTACAAGGCAAATGTAGCAGGAAAAGAATATACACCACAGGCTATTTCAGCTATGATTCTTCAGAAGTTAAAAGCTGATGCAGAAGCTTACCTTGGTGAAAAAGTTACAGAAGCTGTTATTACAGTACCTGCTTACTTTAACGATGCTCAGAGACAGGCTACAAAAGATGCCGGTAAGATTGCAGGACTTGATGTTAAGAGAATTATCAACGAGCCAACAGCAGCAGCTTTAGCTTATGGTCTTGATAACGAAGGGGAACAGAAGATTATGGTATACGATTTAGGTGGTGGTACATTTGATGTATCTATTATCGAAATCGGTGATGGTGTAATCGAAGTTTTAGCAACAAACGGTGATAACAAACTTGGTGGTGATGACTTTGATAAGAAAGTTATGGACTACATGGTAGCAGACTTTAAGTCAAAGACAGGAATTGACCTTTCAGGTGACAAGATGGCTATGGAAAGAATTAAAGCTGAAGCAGAAGATGCAAAGAAGAAACTTTCATCAGCTACTCAGGTTGAAATTAGCATCCCATTCATTACAGCAAATGAACAGGGACCACAGCATTTAAATATGACACTTACAAAGGCTAAATTTGATGAATTAACAAGAGATTTAGTTGAAAGAACAGCAATCCCAGTACAGAATGCTTTAAAGGATGCAGGAATTTCAGCATCAGAACTTAGCAAGGTATTATTAGTTGGTGGTTCTACAAGAATCCCAGCTGTACAGGATAAGGTAAAACAGTTAACAGGTCATGAACCATCAAAGAAGATGAATCCTGATGAATGTGTTGCACTTGGTGCTTCAATTCAGGGTGGTAAATTAGCAGGTGATGCAGGTGCCGGCGATATCCTTCTTCTTGATGTAACTCCACTTTCATTATCAATTGAAACAATGGGTGGTGTAGCTACAAGACTTATTGAAAGAAACACAACAATTCCTACAAAGAAGAGCCAGATTTTCTCAACAGCAGCAGATAACCAGACAGCCGTTGATATCAATGTTGTACAGGGTGAAAGACAGTTTGCCAGAGATAATAAATCACTTGGTCAGTTCAGACTTGATGGAATTCCACCAGCAAGAAGAGGTGTTCCACAGATTGAAGTTACATTCGATATTGATGCAAACGGTATCGTAAATGTATCAGCTAAGGACCTTGGAACAGGTAAGGAACAGCACATCACAATTACAGCAGGTTCAAATATGTCAGATGAAGATATTGATAAGGCTGTAAAAGAAGCTGCAGAATTTGAAGCAGCTGATAAGAAACGTAAGGAAGCAATTGATGCTAAGAACGAAGCTGATTCAATTATCACACAGACAGAAACAGCAATGAATGAAGCTGGTGATAAATTAGCAGATGCTGATAAGCAGGCTGTTCAGGCTGACATTGATGCATTAAAAGCAACAGTAGCAGCAATTGGTGAAAATGAACCAACAGAAGCTCAGGTTGAAGAATTAAAGGCTGGAAAAGAAAAATTAATGAATTCTGCACAGCAGTTATTCTCAAAGATGTATGAACAGGCACAGGCTGCAGGAGCACAGGGTGCAGGTCCTGACATGGGAGCAGGTTCAAAACCGGAAGATGATGTAGTAGATGGAGACTTTACAGAGGTTTAAAATAGATCATGGCAGATAAAAGAGATTATTATGAAGTGCTAGGCGTTGATAAGAACGCTGACGAAGCAACAATAAAGAAAGCATATAGAAAATTAGCCAAGAAATATCATCCCGATGCAAATCCGGGTGATGAGGAAGCTGCCACAAAATTTAAAGAGGCATCTGAAGCATACGCAGTGCTTAGTGATGCAGACAAGAGAAGACAGTATGACCAGTTTGGTCATGCTGCCTTTGATGGTGGTGCAGGTGGCTCCGGCGGATTTGATTTTAACAATTTTGACTTCGGTGATATTTTTGGCGGAAGTGGATTTGGAGACATTTTTGGCGACCTATTCGGTGGCGGTGGACGTAGAGGCCCTAGCAATGGACCAAGACGTGGAGCCGACGTTAGAACAGGACTCCGTATTACTTTTGAAGAGGCTGTATTTGGCTGTAAGAAAGAAGTTACAATTAACTTTAAGGAAGAATGTAGCACTTGTAAAGGTAGTGGAGCAAAGCCAGGCACATCTCCTGAAACATGTAGCAAATGTGGTGGTAAAGGACAGTATGTATCACGTCAGCAGACTATGTTTGGCATGATGCAAAGCACACAGGTTTGCCCGGACTGTAATGGTACAGGTAAAGTCATTAAAGAAAAATGTCCGGACTGTCATGGAGCAGGCTACAAGTCTACAAGAAAGAAAATCACAATTGATATCCCTGCAGGTATAGACGATATGCAGAGAATCAGAAAAACAGGAGAAGGCGAGCCTGGAACAAATGGCGGTCCAAGAGGTGATTTACTTGTAGATATCAGAGTAATTCCAAGTAATGAATTTGAACGTAATGGAATGGATTTATATACAACAACATCTATATCTTTTGCACAGGCTGCTTTAGGTGGCGACATTCGTGTTAAGACAGTAGATGGCGATGTTAAGTTCAACATTAAGCCTGGAACACAAACAGGTACCCGCATTAGATTAAGAGGAAAAGGTGTATGCAATGTACACAATCAGAATGCAAGAGGTGATCAGTATTCAACATTAGTTGTTAAGGTTCCAACAAAACTTAACAATGAACAAAAAGACTTAATCAAGAAACTTGACGAGATTTCAGGAAATTCATTAAAGGAATTTGATGATAACAAATCAGAACACGAGAAAACAAAAAAGAAGAAAAAGAAATTTTTCTAGTTTAGGAAATATGGATGGAAAAGAGCTGTCGCTTTAACAATTTAGAGTTGTTAAGGCACGGCTCTTTTTGGTTATATCTTATTTGTGTGGCTCTATTCATTCTTTTGTCTTTTGGCTTAATTTGCTATTGTTCGGGGGATACAGTTATGGCAGGTATTATGGTGTTTCCACCCTTTAGAAGTTATAACAATCTAAAGGGGTGGAAAAAACTGAAAGTATACAAAAATATGATAAGAGAAAAATGAAGAAGTCCTTGGAAATCCACCCCTAAGGAGTCATAACAATCTAAAGGGGTGGAAAAAACTGAAAATATAGAAAAATATGAGAAGAAAAAATCGAAGAAATGTCAGGAAATCCACCCCTAAGAAGTTATAACAATCTAAAGGGGTGGAAAGATTGAAAATATCTAAAAATGATAAGAAAACAAATGACAAGAAAATTGATAAATTTGCTTAAATTCTCTATGTGTGTTATGATATTTTAGTTTTATAGTAATAATTTATAAATATGAATTGAAAAGAAGATTGGAGTTTCTATGAAGTGGAATAAATATAGATTGAAAACTACAACACAGGCAAGTGATTTCGTGTGTAGTATTTTAATTGATCTTGGAATAACAGGTATGGAAGTTGAAGATAATATACAACTAACAGAGGAAGAGAAAAAAGCACAATTTATAGATTATTTAGCAGATTTGCCGGAAGATGATGGAACAGCTTATGTAAGTTTTTACACAGAGGAAGATTCACAGGATGCGGACAATGAAAAGTTACTTGATACTTTGAGAGAAAAGTTAAAAGAAGCAAAGTCATTTCTAGATGTAGGTGAAGGCACAATCGAGAAAACTATGACAGAAGATGTAGACTGGGTAAACAATTGGAAGAAATATTTCAAGTCATTTACAGTAGATAATTTCTTCATTAAGCCAACTTGGGAAGAACTTGATGAAAGTCACAAGAACATGGAAATGATAGAAATTGATCCGGGAACTGCATTTGGCACAGGAAAACATGACACAACTCAGCTTTGTATTAAGCAGCTTATAAAATATGTAAAGCCGGGAGATAAAGTTTTGGATTTAGGTTGCGGAAGCGGCATACTTTCAATTGTTGCAAAAAAACTAGGAGCAGCAGAAGTTACAATGACTGACATTGACCCGGCGGCAATTGAAGCTGTAGGAGAAAATTTTGCAGTAAATAAGATGTTAATGGACGATGTGGAAGTGCTTGCTGGAAATGTATTGGAAGATACAAAAATGCAGAAAAAATTTGAAACAGAGAAATATGACATTGTTGTGGCAAACATTTTGGCTGACGTAATTATTCCAATAGCAGGAATAGTTGACAGATTTTTAAAACCAAACGGCATATTTATTTCATCAGGAATTATTTATATGAAAGAAGACGATGTAAAAGAAGCCGTAAAAAAGAATGAAAATTTACAATTAACAGATGTGGTAAAGCAGGGCGATTGGCGCGCAGTTATGGCAAAATTACAGTAAAATATTTAGGAGAAAAAATGTACAGATTTTTTGTTGAACCAAATCAAATTGGGGAAGAATCAATAGTAATAGTTGGAAAAGACGTGAATCATATAAAAAATGTTTTGCGTATGAAAATTGGCGAGACAATCTTAATAAGTGATGGAAGTGACAAGGAATACATTTGTAGTGTGGAGAAAATTGCAGATGATGAAATCACAGCAAAAATAGAAGATATTAATGGCAAAACAAGAGAGTTACCAATTAAAGTTACTTTGTTTCAGGCATTGCCTAAAGGTGACAAAATGGAAACCATTATACAGAAAATGGTGGAACTTGGTGCTTATCAGATAGTGCCAATGTCAACAAAACGTTGCGTAGTGAAATTAGATGCAAAGAAGGCAGCTAATAAAGTGAAACGCTGGAATGCCATTGCGGAAAGTGCCGCAAAACAGTCAAAGCGCGGTATTATACCGGAAGTAGCAGAGGTTCATACTTTTAAAGAGGCTGTGGAAAAAGCAAAAGAACTGGATATGATTCTCATACCTTATGAAGAAGCAAAAAACATGGTATATACAAGAGAGATTATTTCAAAAATTGAACCAGGTATGTCTGTGGGAATTTTTATTGGCTCAGAAGGTGGTTTTTCTAAAGAGGAAGTTCAAACAGCAAAAGACAATGGAGCAGAAGAAATAACTCTTGGTAAAAGAATATTGCGTACAGAAACGGCGGGCATGACAGTGATGGCTGTTTTAATGTACTTAATGGAGGAATAAAATGGAAGCATATTTTGATAATTCAGCAACAACCAAGGTATCTGAAGCTGTAAAAGATATTGTTGTAAAAGTAATGGTGGAAGACTATGGAAATCCATCGTCAATGCACATGGTTGGCGTTAATGCTGAAAAATATTTAAAAGCAGCTCAGGAAAATATAGCTAAAATATTGAAGGTAGACCCAAAGGAAATTTATTTTACATCAGGTGGTACTGAGTCAAATAACTGGGCTATTAGAGGTGCAGTGGAAGCTAATAAGCGAAACGGTAATAAAATTATAACAACAATGGTTGAGCATGCTTCCGTAAAAAGTCCAATGAAGTATCTTGAAAATCAGGGATACGAAGTAACATATTTGCCCGTTGATGAGTATGGCGTTGTTAGCATTGATGCTTTAAAAGAAGCAATGAGCGAAGATACAATTTTAGTTTCAATAATGTATGTAAACAACGAGGTTGGAGCTATTGAACCTGTTGAAGAAATAGGTAAGTATATAAAAAGTGTAAATAAAAATGTTATTTATCACGTTGATGCAATTCAGGCTTTTGGTAAGCTGGAAATAAAACCAAGAAAAAGCAACATTGATGTATTGACGGTTAGTGGTCATAAGATTCATGGACCAAAGGGAACAGGTTTTATGTACCTAAAGAAAAATGCGAAAGTTAATCCATTTATTTTAGGTGGTGGTCAGCAGGAAGGAATGCGTTCAGGAACAGAAAATGTTCCGGGAATTGCAGGTATCGGACAGGCGGCAAAAGACTGTTATGATAATTTGCAGGAAAATGTTTCTAAAATGACAGAGTTAAAAGACTACCTAATTGACAGTTTGCAGACAATTGATGGTGTGACAATTAACAGTCGAAAAGGGGCAGAGGGTGCACCACACGTTGTAAGCGCAAGCTTTAGTGGAGTAAGAAGCGAAGTTTTATTGCACGCTCTTGAAGATAAAGGCGTTTATATTTCAGCAGGTAGTGCATGCTCTTCAAACAAGCCAGCCATTAGTGAAACTTTAAAGGCAATGGGCATTGGCAAGGATTTACTTGGTTCTACAGTTAGGTTTAGTTTTTGCAAAGACAACACAAAAGAAGAAATTGATTACGCCGTAGAGCAGTTAAAACAAATGTTACCAATTTTGAGAAAATACGTGCGTAGATAGAATGGCACATAAACGTAAGCACAGAAAATTACCGAAGAATAATATAGGCATAAGAGTGCATATATCCATATAGAACCATACAAGAAGAGCACGTTTGATTATCGAAAAAACACAAATATACCAGTATTTTTATAGGAGAAATATATGAGCGTAAGTACACATTTTATAGTTGGAGGAGAAAAGATGTTTAAATCGTTTTTAATTAAGTACGCCGAAATAGGTGTAAAAGGAAAAAACAGATATATTTTTGAAAATGCTTTAGTTGACAACGCCAAAAGAGCATTAGATAAAATTGATGGAGATTTTAGTGTAACAAAAGAAAACGGAAGAATTTATGCAATAGCAAATGCTGAATATGATTTTGATGAGGCAGTAAATGCACTTCAGCATGTATTTGGTATTGTGGGAATTTGTCCTATGGTTCAGATTGAAGATAATGGATTTGAAGATTTAGCACAGCAGGTAATTAAATATATTGATGAAACATATCCTGAAAAGAATTTTACTTTTAAGGTAATGGCCAGACGTGCAAGAAAAAATTATCCAATGAACTCAATGGAACTTAACGCAGAATTAGGTGGAAAAATCTTAGAGGCTTTTGAAGGCTTGAAAGTAGATGTTCATAATCCTGACATTGAAATTAATGTAGAAATCAGAAATCATATTAACATTTATTCAATGATTATTCCAGGACCAGGTGGTATGCCTGTAGGAACAGCAGGAAAGGCAATGCTTCTTTTATCAGGTGGAATTGACAGCCCTGTTGCAGGTTGGATGACTGCAAAACGTGGTGTTGTAGTTGATGCAGTATATTTCCATGCACCACCATACACATCAGAAAGAGCAAAGCAGAAGGTTGTGGATTTGGCAAAATTAGTTTCAAAATATTCAGGCCCAATGAATTTATACGTTGTTAATTTTACAGATATTCAGATGTATATTTACGATAAATGTCCCCACGATGAGCTTACTATTATTATGAGAAGATATATGATGCGAATTGCAGAATATTTCGCAAACAAAGAAAATGCTCAGGGACTTATTACAGGTGAATCAATTGGTCAGGTGGCAAGCCAGACAATGCAAAGTCTTGCTGCAACAAATGATGTTTGTACAATGCCTGTATTCAGACCGGTTATCGCTTTTGACAAGCAGGAAATTATTGATATTTCATTGAATATTGGCACATATGAAACATCAATTCTTCCATACGAAGATTGTTGTACAACTTTCGTTGCAAAACATCCTGTAACTAAACCTAACATTAACGTTATCAGAAATTCAGAAAAGAAGTTAGCTGAAGAAATCGACAGAATGTTTGAAGAAGCGGTTAATACAGCAGAATTAATTAAAATTCAGTAAGGTTAAAAGAAATCGATTTAAAATAAACAGATAAGTGACATGATAAAAGTGTTAGTTTAAAGTGGAGAAATGTTAATAAGAACAGTTTTTTCGAGAGAGTATGTTAATAGAAGTTTCTAAGAAGGTTTTTTATGTAATAAGAAATTCTTCTGGAATTTCTATTACATAAAAAATAGCCGGCTGAAAAGCCGGCTTACATAAGAAATTAAACTTATTTATATTTTTCTAAAACACTTAAAATTTCATCAAGATCTGTTTCGCTATGTATATTTAAATCTATTGGTTTTGAAAGGTCTAAACTAAAGATTCCCATAATTGATTTGGCATCAATAACATAACGACCTGAAACTAAATCAAAGTCACTATCAAATTTTGTAATATCATTTACAAAAGATTTTACTTTGTCTATTGAACCTAGATTGATTGTTACTGTTTTCATTTTTCAAACACCTCACTCTCTCAATTTCTTATGCCTACATAATACCACGTATTATGTGAATGTTCAATTACAACAAATAATAAAAATTATTTAAAAAATTAGTAAATTTGCTATAAAGGAGAAATAAATGCTTAAAGTTGCACTACACAATTTAGGCTGTAAGGTTAATTCCTACGAAACAGAAGCAATGAAACAATT
Organism: Eubacterium sp.; assembly: GCF_057858645.1. Classification (NCBI taxonomy): domain Bacteria; kingdom Bacillati; phylum Bacillota; class Clostridia; order Eubacteriales; family Eubacteriaceae; genus Eubacterium; species Eubacterium sp. The sequence continues at coordinate 26,098 of NZ_DBLZZO010000007.1, read as the reverse complement.
GCTTGAAAACAATGGATATGAAATAGTTCCGTTTACAGATAAGGCGGATGTATATATTGTAAATACATGTTCCGTAACAAACATGGCTGACAGAAAATCAAGACAAATGCTTCACAAGGCGAAAAAGAAAAATCCGGAAGGGGTTGTTGTGGCAACAGGCTGTTACGTCCAAACAGCAACAGAAAAAATAAAAGAAGATTTGGCAATTGATATTGTTGTTGGAAATAACAAGAAAAAAGATATTGTAAATATTTTAAAAGAATATTTTGAAGATAAAGAAAAATCATTTGTTATTGATATAAATAATACAGATGAATACGAAGATTTTGAAGTTGCTACAGTTACAGAACATACCAGAGCACACATAAAGATTCAGGATGGATGTAACAATTTTTGCTCATATTGCATTATACCTTATGCAAGAGGCAGAATCAGAAGCCGTAAGTTGGAAAACATCAAAGAAGAAATTGTCAGATTATCTGAAAAAGGATTTCACGAGGTTGTTCTTACAGGAATCAATCTTGGCTTCTACAAAGACGAAGATAAAACATTAATTGATGTTATAGAAATGGCAGATTCAATTGAAGGAATTGAGCGAATCAGACTTGGCTCAGTTGATCCTGAAATTATAACAGAAGAATTTGTGGCAAGATTAAAACATGTTAAGAAGATGTGCCCACATTTTCATTTGTCAATGCAGAGCGGTTGCGACAACGTGCTTAAGGCAATGAATAGACATTACACAACAAAAGAGTATTTTGAGAAATGTGAGATGCTAAGAAGTATATATGAAAATCCTGCCATTACAACAGATATTATTGTTGGATTTCCAGGAGAAACTGAAGAGGATTTCGAAACAACAGTTGAATTTACCAAGAAGATTGGATTTTCACAGATACATGTTTTTAAATATTCAAAGCGTAACGGCACAAGAGCAGCAGTGATGGAAAATCAGGTTGACGAGCAGATTAAAACAAAGAGAAGTGAAGTTTTAATTAAGCAAGGTGAAGAGTTAATGAAAGCTTACAGACAGAATTTTATTAATAAAAAGATTGAAGTTTTGTTTGAAGAAAGCAAAGAAATTAACGGAAAAAATTACATGTTAGGTCATACTAAAAACTATATAGAGGTGGCTGTAGAAACTAATGACGATTTTTCAGGTAAAATTTGCAAAGTTATTGTGCAAGACTTCCTAAATGACGAAATAGTGCTTGCCACTAGATAGTTTTTATATTAAACTTATAAATATACTGCCAACAATGGCATAAAAAGGACGTGAGAAGATGAACAATTTAGAACACACACAGTTTTTTAAAGTAGGACAGGAACAGAAATTAGGAGTAGAGGAAATTTTCGAGCAGGTATATGAAGCACTTGCAGAAAAGGGATACAATCCTGTAAACCAGATTGTAGGATATATTATGTCTGGTGATCCAACTTACATTACAAGTCATAAGAATGCAAGAAGTCTTATTATGAAGGTTGAACGTGATGAGTTAATTGAAGAAGCTGTGAAGTATTACATTAACAACAAGTTAAAATAATTAGAATATCGGATTTGAAATGCTCTGTAGAGAAGGTGAGTGCTAGACTTTGTTATTGGGGCGCAGAATGTCGTAGATTTTCAAAGGACATTCTTTATTCTACAGGATGTTTATGCCCTTTGGACAAAGGATTGGATAATTATGTATTTTTGCCGAAGGTGAATAATTTAATGAATAATTAAAGGACTTAAATGCAAATAGAAGTATTAATGGCAATTAGTATTGGAAAGGCAAAATAGTGAGATTATTAGGTTTGGATTTTGGCTCTAAAACTGTAGGGGTAGCAGTGTCTGATGAATTAGGACTTACGGCTACAGGTTTAGAAATTGTAAGAAGAACATCCCCAAACAAATTGAGAAAAACATTAGCCAGGATAGAAAAAATAATTGAAGAATATAATATTGAGAAAATAATTTTGGGATATCCTGTAATGTTAGATGGCAGTGAAGGGGAAAGAGTTGAGAAAACAAAAGAATTTGCTTCAATGCTTGAGAGAAGAACAGGCAAGGAAATTATATTTCAGGATGAAAGATTAACTACTGTTGAAGCATACGAAATAATGGATTTAATGGGAATCAAAAAAGAAGAGAGATATGATTACGTGGATATGGTTGCCGCAAAGGTCATACTTGAGGATTATCTTAATAGATAGGACAAATAACTAAAAGTAACGCACAAGTAAGAATTAGAAAAATATGTAAAGTAAGAGGTTTTTTAATGGAAGAAAAGATTATTTTTGTAGACGAAGATGGAAATGAAATTGAAATGTATGTTATTGAAGAAACAAGAATTAACAATGTTAATTACCTTCTTGTAACAGATGATGAAGGTGACAGCGAAGAAGCAGAAGCATACATTTTGAAAGATATATCTAATGACGAAGATGAAGAAGCTGTATATGAAATAGTAGATGATGAGTCAGAGGTGGACTACATTGGCAGAGTATTTTCAGAGTTACTTGAAGATATCGATATTACTACAGAAGATTAGTTGTCTGAAATTTCGGGCGTTAGTATGAAAGGTCTTTTATAGACCTTTTTATTGTGAAAAGAGGAGGATTTTGTTAAATAATGAGCGACAATTCGAAGATTAAAATAATTCCTCTAGGTGGTTTAGAGGAAATCGGAATGAACATGACAGCATTCGAATACAATGATGGCATCATTGTAGTTGACTGTGGTCTATCATTCCCATCTGATGATATGTTAGGAATTGACTGTGTAATTCCTGATATTACATTTTTAAAGGAAAACATTAAGAAGGTAAAAGGTTTTGTAATCACACATGGTCACGAAGATCATATTGGTGCATTACCATACGTTTTGAAAGAAATAAATGTACCTATTTACGCAACAAAGCTTACAATGGGTATTATTGAAGGAAAGCTTAAAGAGCATGAATTATTAAAGGCTGTTAAGCGTAAAGTTGTTAAGTTCGGACAGAGTATTCACTTAGGTGATTTTAGAATAGAATTTATTAGAACAAATCATAGTATTGCAGATGCAGCAGCACTTGCAATCCACACTCCTGAAGGCATTATTGTGCATACAGGAGATTTTAAGGTTGATTACACACCTGTTTTCGGTGATGCAATTAATTTGGCTAGATTTAGTGAACTTGGGAAAAAAGGTGTACTTGCTCTTATGTGCGATAGTACAAATGCGTTAAGACCGGGATTTACACCTTCTGAAAGAACAGTAGGAAAAACATTCGATCATATATTTTCTGAGCATACCGATGGTAGAATTATCATCGCAACATTTGCATCAAACGTTGACAGAGTTCAACAGATTATCAACACTGCATGTAAATATAAAAGAAAAGTTATTGTTGAAGGAAGAAGTATGGTAAACATTATTTCTGTTGCAAGAGAAATGGGTTACTTGAAAATTCCTGAAAATACATTAATCAGCATAGAAGAAATGGATAGTTATACAGACAACCAGTTAGTTCTTATTACTACAGGTAGTCAGGGTGAATCAATGGCAGCCTTGTCACGTATGGCTGCATCTCTTCATAGAAAAGTACACATTAAGCCTAGCGATACAATCGTATTTAGTTCAACACCTATACCGGGAAATGAAAAAGCGGTTACAAAGGTAATAAACGAATTGTATCAGCAGGGGGCAGAAGTAATATTCCAGGATACTCACGTATCAGGACATGCATGTCAGGAAGAAATTAAGCTTATGTATGCTTTAGTTAAGCCAAAATATTCAATTCCTGTTCATGGTGAATATCAGCATTTAAAAGAACATGGAAGATTAGCAGAGAACATGGGCATTCCAAAAGAAAATATTTTCATTATGGAATCAGGTGACGTTCTTGCGTTAAACAAGGAATCTGCTAAGGTTGAAGGAAAAGTTCCTGCAGGTTCAGTTTTAGTAGACGGACTTGGCGTTGGTGATGTTGGAAACATTGTTTTAAGAGACAGACAGAATTTAGCTGAAAACGGAATTATCATAGTTGTATTAACTTTAGAAAAATACACAAATCAGATTTTGGCAGGCCCTGACATTGTAACAAGAGGTTTTGTATATGTAAGAGAATCTGAGAATTTAATTGAAAATGCCAAAGAAGTAGTCACAGAAGCTTTACTGGACTGTTTGGAAAGCAAAAATGTTGATTGGGGCAAAATCAAAATGGTAGTAAAAGATAGTCTTGGCGAATATTTATGGAAGACTATGAAGAGAAGTCCAATGATTTTACCAATAATTATGGAAGTGGAATAGTTAGGAGTTTGTATGAGCAATAGTAAAACATCAAAAGGATTTGCTAATGTTTCAATAAAAGTCTGCAAGTATATAATAATGGCTGTTATTATCATTGTTTGTGCAACAACAGCTTACAATTTTGGAACAAAAATATTTTACTCAACAGGAGTTGAAGCAAAGCCGGGAACAGACATGACTGTTACTATCAAAAAAGGAACAACTATAAAAGAGTTGGCGAATACTCTTGAAGAGTACGGTATAATAAGTGACACTACGGTTTTCAGAGTGCAGGCGTATGTATACAATACCAAAAGCATAAAAGCCGGTCAGTATACATTTAACACATCTCAGAATGCAGAGGAACTTTTTAACAAGATTAAAGAAGGACCGGAGAAAACAAAGAGTACAAAGTCAACAAAGACTAAGGCAAAGTCTAAGTCTGATAAATAAAGAATTCTAAAAAAGGAAATTAGTATGATAGTAGAAGAAAGAATAGTATCGTATATTAACTCTTTAGAAAAAGAAAATTCTCCTGTTTTAGAGGAAATAGAAAAAGAGGCAAGGAAGGATGGCGTGCCGATTATTAGAAAGGAAATGGAAAGTTTTCTTAGAGTTATGCTGTCAATAAAAAAGCCGATGAGAATATTAGAGCTGGGTACCGCAGTAGGGTACTCAGCCATTTTAATGAGTGAATATATTAATGAAAAAGGACAAATCATAACAATTGAAAATTATGAGAAGAGAATTCCAATTGCAAAAGAAAATATAAAAAAAGCTGGCAGGGAAAATGTAATAAAGTTACTTGAAGGCGATGCAATGGAAATTATGCCAACTCTTGAAAGGGACCAGTTTGACTTCGTTTTCATGGATGCGGCAAAGGCGCAATATATTCATTTCCTTCCGGAAGTTTTACGTTTGATGAAAAAAGATGGAGTTTTAATTACGGATAATGTTTTACAGGAAGGAGACCTGATTCAGTCAAAGTACGTTGTAAGAAGACGTGACAGAACAATTCACAAACGAATGAGAGAATATTTGGAAGTGGTAAAAAATCATCCACAACTTGAAACATCAATTGTGCCAATTGGCGATGGAATTACAATGTCAGTAAAAAAATAGAAAGGAAGGCTTGCACGATTTGGTACTAGAATAAAGTGCTAAAAAGTAATTGCTTGGTAAAATAAAATGAGAAAACCTGAATTATTAGTTCCGGCAAGTAGCCTGGAAGTGTTAAAAACAGCAGTAAGATATGGTGCAGATGCTGTGTATATTGGTGGTGAAGTATTTGGGCTAAGAGCTAAAGCAAAGAATTTTACATTAGAAGAAATGGCAGAAGGTGTGAATTTCGCTCACGAACATGGAGTGAAAGTGTATGTTACAGCTAATATTTTAGCCCATAATGCAGATTTAGAACCTGTTAAGGCATATTTCAATGACTTAAAGAAAGTAAATCCCGATGCACTAATTATTGCTGATCCTGCAATTTTTACAATTGCAAAAGAAATGTTGCCTGAAATGGAACTTCATATTAGTACACAGGCAAACAATACTAACTACGGTACTTACAATTTCTGGTGGAACCTTGGCGCAAAAAGAGTTGTGTCAGCCAGAGAACTTTCGATTAAAGAAATAAAAGAAATCAGAGAACATATACCTGATGATATGGAGATAGAAACTTTTGTTCATGGAGCAATGTGTATTTCATATTCAGGAAGATGCCTTCTTAGCAGTTTTATGGCAGGACGAGATGCCAACAAAGGTGCCTGTACTCACCCATGCCGTTGGAAATATGCGGTAATGGAAGAGAACCGTCCGGGACAGTACATGCCAATTGAAGAAAATGAAAGAGGAACTTATATTTTCAATTCAAAAGACTTGTGCATGATAGAACATATACCTGAATTAATTGATGCAGGAATTGATAGTTTCAAAATTGAAGGTAGAATGAAAACAGCCTTGTACGTTGCCACAGTTGCAAGAACATACAGAATGGCAATTGACGATTATTTAGAAGATCCTAAAAAGTACGAAATGAATTTGCCAAAGTATAGAACATTTATTTCACAGTGCACATACAGACAGTACACAACAGGATTTTTCTTTGGAAAACCTGATGAAACTACACAGATATACGATTGCAATGTATACGAAAGAGATTACGTGTACTTAGGAATTGTAGGCGACCAAGTTGGCGAAATGGAATACAGCCTTGAGCAGAAAAACAAATTTTATCAGGGACAGAAAATTGAAGTGATGAAAGCTGACGGAAACGATATAGAAGTTGAAGTTGTTTCAATTAAAGATGAAGAGGGCAACGAAATGGAAAGCTGCCCACATCCAAAACAGAAGCTTAAGATTAATCTTGGAATTGAATTGGAAAAAGGGGATATCTTGAGAGTGAAGGAACAGTAGAAAGAATAGCAAGGGCAACCAAATGGCATTTTTTATATGTTGTTTGGTTGCCCTTTTTGTGTGTTAAGGGAAAGTTGTACGAAGTCAAAAAAGGAAAAGGGCATCCAAAAGCAAGTAGCATGAGTCGAAAGGGATGCCTTGTAGCCGATATTGAAAAAATAACTAAACATTTCTAGACATGCACGAGAAACTGTAGCCTATCATAAAATATAATTAAGTATGTCGCGAGGTGAAATGTGTGAAGACTTTTTTAGAGCCTTTGACACCTGCGGAAGAAAGAGTGTGGATAGAAAAACTTGAAAAGGGAGATAAAGAAGCTAAAGACATACTAATTGAACGGAACCTAAGGCTGGTTGCTCATATTGCAAAAAAATATAATAGTGAAAATAGAGATAATGACGACTTAATTTCCATTGGCATAATCGGGTTGATAAAGGCGGTTAATACTTTTAATACAGGAAAAGGAAGCCGTCTTGCAACCTATGCTGCAAAATGCATTGAAAACGAACTTTTAATGATGCTTCGTGGAGAGAAAAAGAAAAGCAGAGAAGTTTCCTTAAATGAGCCAATAGGAATGGATAAAGAGGGCAATACCATTAATTTGCTGGATGTGGTTGAAATGGATGAACCAGGGGCGTTAGACGCAATAGAAAAAGCCGAGGATATAGTACGGGTTAGACAATATGTGGAGAAAAATTTAAATCAAAGGGAGAGAGAAATAATTAATAAAAGATACGGCTTAAATGGAGAAGCACCTGTAACCCAGAGAAAAGTAGGAGAAGAAATGGGGATATCCAGAAGCTATGTAAGTAGAATTGAGAAAAAAGCTTTAGAAAAATTAAAAAAAGCCTTTGACAATACAAATACTATGTGATAATATCATAAAAACAAAATGTTGCGTGAAAACAACAAGGAGGGACTTATGGTATGCAGAATTAATTGTGCCACAATAACAGGGGTAGACGTACTGCCGGTTATTGTGGAGACTGATATATGTAATGGCCTACCATCATTTGATATGGTAGGTCTTTTATCATCAGACATTAAAGAATCAAGAGAAAGAGTTAGAACCGCCATTAAGAATTCAGGTTTTATGATACCGCCGAAAAGAATAACAATAAATTTTTCACCGGGAAATATTCGAAAAACAGGAACTTATTTTGACCTGCCAATAGCAGTTTCTATATTGAAGGCTTTGGAGATTTTACAATGTGACGTGGAGGGTAAAATGTTTGTTGGGGAACTAAGCTTGGATGGTAGAGTTGTTTCTGTAAACGGAATTTTACCCATTGTGTTACATGGTTTGGAAAACGGAATCAAAGAGTGTTTTGTGCCGAAAGCAAACGTAAATGAATGTAGTTTTGTAGAAGGGATAAAAGTAATCGGAGTGGAGAATCTTAACGAGCTTGTAATGATGCTGACTACAGGGAAATACGAACCAATTCATAAAGTAAAAATAAACAGCCAAAGCGAGTATGCAGGCAAAGATTTTAAATACATAAAAGGTCAGGTGCAGGGCAGAAAGGGCGCTGAGATTGCAGCAGCAGGAATGCATAATCTTTTACTGGTGGGACCACCTGGAACAGGAAAAACAGCCATCGCAAAAGCGCTGCCTACGATTCTGTCCAGAATGTCGAAAGAGGAAATAATTGAAATATCAAAAATACAAAGTATAGCGGGCATTTTAGAAGAGGGACTTGTTACCAAAAGACCCTTTAGAAGTCCACATCACACAACAACAGTTACGGCACTTACAGGCGGTGGCATTAATCCAAAACCCGGTGAAATGACATTGGCACATGGCGGTGTTTTGTACATGGACGAGTTCCCTGAATTTTCAAGAGCGGTAATGGAGACTTTAAGACAGCCGCTAGAGGATAGAAAAATAGTAGTTTCAAGGGCAAACGGCACTTACAGTTTCCCGGCGGATTTTGTTTTGCTGGCGTCAATGAATCCTTGCAGGTGTGGCTATTACCCGGACAGAAACAAATGTAATTGTACTGAAAATGATGTGAAAAAATATTTAGAAAAAGTCAGTGGGCCAATACTGGACCGAATGGATTTGTGCGTACACATGAACCCGGTTTCTTTTATGGAAATAAAAAGTGACAAAGAGCAGGAATCTTCAGAAGAAATCAGAAAACGTGTGGATTTGGCAGCGGCTATTCAAAGGGAAAGGTATAAATACGAAAACTTTAATTATAATAGTCAATTACAAGGGGAGTTTATAGAGAAATACTGTGCCTTGGACAGGAAAGAAGAGAAACTCATAAAAGACGTTTATGAGAAAATGAATTTAAGCGTGAGAGCTTACGAAAAAATATTAAAAGTAGCAAGAACAATTGCGGATTTAAAAGGAAAAAATAAAATATCAACAGAAGATTTGGCAGAGGCCATTAGTTTTAAGACAATAGAAAGTGTGGGGTAAATGGAAAAGAGAGATTATTGGGCGTGGCTTGCCTCAAACGAATACTTTTATTTTGATAAAATACAGAAGATTTTGAAAGTGTATGGCACAGCGGAAAATTTATATAATATTAGCGAAAAGAAGTTAATGTCAGATGATAGAATGTCACCGGAAGATATAAGAAATATTGTTGAATCAAGGGATAAATTTAATAAGGAAGATTTTTATGAAAAGCTAAAGGAAAAAGACATAAAATTTGTGACCGTTGAAGATGAAGATTATCCGGAAAATTTGAAACCTTACGACCACAGACCATATTATTTATTTTATAAGGGAAAGTTGCCTGACTGTAACAAACCAATTGTGGCAATGGTAGGGGCGAGAGCCTGTTCAGGTTACGGCAGAAACATGGCAAAAAAGCTTGCAGAAGATTTGTCAAAAGCAGGTGTGCAGATAATTAGTGGTATGGCTAGGGGAATTGATACATATAGTCAATTAGGAGCCATTGTGGGAGAAACGGCAACTTTTTCGGTAGTTGGAACAGGTGTGGACGTGTGCTACCCAACAGAAAACATAGAATTGTATAATGACATATTGAAAAAAGGTGGAATTATATCTGAGTACCCGCCGGGTAGTAAAGCCTTAGCGTGGCATTTTCCACAAAGAAATCGAATAATAAGCGGTTTGTCCCACAAGGTTATTGTAGTTGAAGCAAAAGAAAAAAGCGGTTCCCTTATAACTGTTGAATGGGCGTTGGAGCAGGGCAGGGATGTTATGGCGGTTCCCGGTAGAGTTGGAGACAGATTAAGTGGTGGCACGAACAGGTTAATTAAGAATGGTGCAGGTATTGTAACATCGGCAAATGATATAATATCTGAGCTTAAATACTTCGTATTTAATAAGGCTGATGAGAAAAATACCGAAGAAAAAATACTTGAAAAAGAATTTTTGATGTTGTATAGTGAGTTAGGTTTACAGCCGAAAAATATATATGAATTAATGGAAAACACAGGATTAAAGTATGAAAAGCTAGTTGAGATGTTGTTACAATTACAATTGAAAGGGCTAGTGGAACAACCATCATACAATTATTATTCAAGGCTGAGTTGATATTTTTTCAAAAAGGAGTATTTATGGCAAAGTATCTTGTGATCGTGGAATCACCAGCAAAAGTTAAAACAATTAAAAAATTCTTAGGTTCAAATTATGAAGTTGTAGCTTCAAACGGACATGTAAGGGATATGCCAAAAAGCACAATGGGAATTGACTTTGAAAATGATTATGAACCAAAATATATTACAATCAGAGGAAAGGGTGAGAAGTTAGCAGAACTTCGTCGTTGTGTAAAAAAAGCGGACAAAGTATATTTGGCAACTGACCCGGACCGCGAGGGAGAAGCAATTTCATGGCATTTATCAAAGGCTTTGAAATTAGAAAACAAAAAAAGTGCAAGAATAACATTTAACGAAATTACAAAACCGGCAGTTAAGGAGTCACTAAAACATCCAAGAGAAATTAACATGAATCTTGTAGACGCACAGCAGGCAAGACGTGTAATGGACAGAATGGTTGGTTATAGCATCAGCCCACTTTTATGGATGAAAATTAAAAGAGGACTTAGTGCAGGTCGTGTTCAGTCAGTAGCACTTAGAATGTTATGTGACAGAGAAGAAGAAATAAACGCATTTATACCAAAAGAATATTGGGACATGGATGCCGTTTTAAAATACAAAAACAAAGAATTCAATGTAAGTTTTTACGGTGACAAAAAAGGAAAAGTAGAAATTACAGGAAAAGAGCAACTTGATAAAATTATCGAACAGATAAAAGACAGTAAGTTCTCTGTAAATGACATAAAAAAAGGAAACCGTACAAGAAAAGCACCTATTCCATTTACAACAAGTACAATGCAGCAGGAAGCTTCAAAAGCACTTAATTTTTCGACACAGAAAACAATGCGTATAGCACAGCAGTTATATGAAGGTGTGGAGATAAAAGGGCGTGGAAGCATAGGTCTTATTACTTATCTTCGTACAGATTCCACAAGAGTATCTGAAACAGCAGAAGCACAGGTAAAGGAATTTATTGAAGGCAACTACGGTGATGATTACATGGCAACAGAAATTGTTTCTAAGAAGTCATCTAAAAAAATTCAGGACGCTCACGAAGCCATTAGACCTACAGACGTATCACTTACACCTGACATGGTAAAAGCACAGCTTCCAAGAGACCAGTTCAGACTTTATCAGTTGATTTGGAAAAGATTTGTTGCAAGCAGAATGAAAAATGCAGTCTATGATACATTTAATGTAAAAATCGGTGCAGGAGAATATGTATTTAACGCATCAACTTCAAAAATCGGTTTTGACGGTTTTATGAAAATATACACAGACAGCGACAACGAAAAAGTTGTAACAAACAATACAATTGCAAAACTTGACAAAGACTCAGAGTTAGAATTTGTTAAGTTTGAAGAAAATCAGCATTTTACACAGCCACCTGCTCATTTTACAGAAGCGGCTTTAGTAAAGGCAATGGAAGAACAGGGCATTGGTCGTCCAAGTACCTATGCACCAACAATCGGAACTATTGTTGGCAGAAGATATGTAACAAAGGAAAAGAAGAATCTTTACGTTACAGAATTAGGGGAAGCAGTAAACAACGTAATGAAAACAGCATTTAGCGTTATCGTAGATACAGAATTTACAGCGAACATGGAATCACTTTTGGACTCTGTTGAAGAAGGCAAGATTGAGTGGAAGACAATTATCAGAAACTTTTACCCTGATTTGGAATTAATGGTAAAGGACGCTGAACAGAAACTTGAAAAGATTCAGATAGCAGATGAAGAATCAGATGAAATTTGTGAGGAATGTGGCAGAAGAATGGTTATTAAATACGGACCACATGGAAAATTCCTTGCATGTCCGGGATTCCCTGAATGTAGAAATACAAAACCTTATCTTGAAAAGGTTGGTGTTCCTTGTCCAAAATGTGGCAAAGACGTGGTATACCGCATGACAAAAAAAGGCAGACGTTACTACGGATGTATTGACGGCCCTGAATGTGATTTTATGTCATGGCAGAAACCATCAACTAAGAAGTGTCCACAGTGCGGTGGCTACATGGTAGAAAAAGGAAATAAGTTGGCATGTGCTGATGCCCAGTGTGGATATGTAGAGCCAAAGAAGGAGACAAATTAGTAGATTCAATGCTCGGTGTTGGATATGCAGGGGCAAAAAAGGAAACAGATTAACATGTTCTGGTACCCGGTGCGGATGCGCTAAGCTAAACATGGAGCTAAACTGGCAGGTTTCAGTATCTGGTATAGGATATGCGGAGTTGAGTAAGATAAAGTTACATGTTTGATTTGAATAGCAAAAAAATGAAATTGAAGTATTAATGGGAGCAGCATTAAATAAGATTGTAGGATTAATGTAAGCAGCATTAAATAAAATTAAAATATGGGACTGGTAAAAACAACTAATACATAACGTAAAAAGTTGTTGCACCGGTCCTGTTTTTGTGTTATGATATTTGAGTTGCATTAAGCACATCTGTGGAGATACAGGCGGGTGCCCTTGCTCGGGGTTGTCTGATTCGGGGAAGCAGATGGAAGGTATGGTATTTGCCGTAGGTTTACGGAACGATACCAAAAATAATTATTAAAAACCAGGAGGTATTAAAATGAGCGTTATTTCAATGAAACAGTTATTAGAAGCAGGTGTTCATTTTGGACATCAGACAAGAAGATGGAACCCTAAGATGGCTCCATACATCTACACAGAAAGAAATGGTATCTACATCATCGACTTACAGAAGTCAGTAGGTAAAGTAGATGAAGCTTACAAAGCAGTATCAGACATCGCAGCTGATGGTGGTTCAATCCTTTTCGTAGGAACAAAGAAGCAGGCACAGGAAGCTGTTAAGGAAGAAGCACAGAGATGTGGTATGTACTACGTTAACGAAAGATGGTTAGGTGGTATGCTTACAAACTTCAAGACTATCCAGTCAAGAATTAAGAGATTAAAAGATATCGAAAGAATGTCAGAAGATGGTACATTTGATGTTCTTCCTAAGAAGGAAGTTGTAAACATCAAGAAAGAATGGGACAAGCTTGAAAAGAACCTTGGTGGTATCAAGGAAATGAAGAGAATCCCAGATGCAATCTTCGTTGTAGATCCTAAGAAGGAAAAGATTTGTGTTCAGGAAGCACATGCACTTGGAATTAAGTTAATCGGTATTGCAGATACAAACTGTGATCCAGAAGAATTAGATTACGTTATCCCAGGTAACGATGATGCTATCAGAGCAGTAAAACTTATTGTTTCTAAGATGGCTGACGCAGTTATCGAAGCTAACCAGGGTGAAGAAATGGTTGCTGAAGAAGCTGCAGCAGATGCTGAATAATTAACAGATTTTTGATTTTAGGAGGAATAGAAATATGACAATTACAGCAGCAATGGTAAAAGAATTAAGAGAATTAACAGGCGCTGGTGTTATGGCTTGTAAAAAAGCTTTAGTTGAAACTGATGGTGATCAGGAAGCAGCTATCGAAGTTTTAAGAAAAAAAGGTGAAGCTACAGCTGTAAAGAAATCAGGTAGAATTGCAGCTGAAGGTATCGTATACACAACAGTTAAAGACGGTAAGGCAGCAATCGTTGAAGTTAACTCAGAAACAGACTTCGTTGCTAAGAACGAAAAGTTCCAGACATTCGTTGCTAACGTTGCAAACCAGATTGTTGATTCATCAGCAACTGATATGGATACATTCATGGCTGAACCATGGGAACTTGATACTACAAAGACTGTAAAAGACGAATTAGTATCACAGATTGCAGTAATCGGAGAAAACATGAACATCAGAAGATTTGAAAGAATCGAATCAGACGGTGTTATCGCATCATACATTCATGCAGGTGGAAAGATTGGTGTATTAGTTGAAGCTGATGCTCCAGAAAACGACACTGTAACAGCAGCAATTAAGACAATTGCTATGCAGATTGCAGCTATGAACCCACAGTATGTTTCAAGAAACGACATTTCAGCAGACGAACTTGCTAAGATGAGAGAAATCACAATTGACAGTGCTTTAAATGAACCAGATTCACTTCCAAAGCCAATCCAGAAGGATATCTTTGCAGAAGCTTTAAGCCAGAACGTATTCAACGATGAAGACAAAGCTATCTACGAAGAAAAGCAGAATGATAAATATTTATTCAACTTCCTTTCAAACGAAGCAAAGGCTTCATTAAGCTCAATTGCTATGGCTAAGAAAGCTGAAATCATGGAAAACAAGATCTTCAACGGTTTAGTAGAAGGTCGTGTATCTAAGCAGTTAAAAGAAGTATGTCTTCTTGATCAGACATACGTTATGGTTGCTGACGGAAAGCAGACAGTTGCTAAGTATCTTGATGAAGTATCAAAAGAAGTTGGCGCTACTGTAGCAATTAAGAAATTCGTTCGTTTCGAAACTGGTGAAGGTATCGAAAAGAAAGAAGAAAACTTCGCAGAAGAAGTTGCAGCACAGATGAAATAAATCATAAGTTATCATAACTTGATATTTTATCAAAACAATCTATGATTCATAGGGTGTGAACCCACAAGATAGAGGATAAAGACCCTCAAACATACTATATTTTGTATGTTTGAGGGTCTTTTTTGCGTTGACAAACCTTTCAAACAATACTAAGGCAGGTAAGCATAAATTATCGCAAATTATCGTACTATATCGTTAAATTTTGGTTGATTTTGGTTTGACTTTGGTAATTTTTGGTTGAACCAAATTTGATGCAAAGTTTGCCTGTTTCTTTAGTTGAACAATATAGTGGCATTTAAGTAACAATAAATAAGTCGATATGAGTAAAACAATTTCACAAAATTAAAATTAATTTTATCTTTCAAATCAAAATTTTAATTAATAGGAGGAAGGAACAAATGTGTAAAATAATTGCAATAGCAAATCAGAAGGGTGGAGTAGGAAAAACAACCACAACAGTTAATTTAGGAATAGGACTTGCAAGAAAGGGAAAAAGGGTTCTTTTAATTGATGCGGACCCACAGGGAAGCATGACAGTAAGTCTTGGAATTGATGAACCTGACAAAATTGAGTATTCGTTGGCGAATGTGTTAATGGATGTTGTAAATGAGGAAGAGATTGATAATAAAAAGGTAATTAAAAAACATCAGGAAAATATTGATTTCATTCCGGCAAATATTGAATTGGCAGGTTTAGAGGTTTCAATGGTTAATATAATGAGCAGGGAATTGGTAATGAAGGAGTTTATATCAGCTATAAAGGAAAATTATGATTACATTCTAATTGATTGTATGCCAAGTCTTGGAATGATAACAATTAATGCTTTAGTGTGTGCTAATTCAGTGCTTATTCCTGTACAGGCATCTTATTTGCCGGTAAAAGGTTTACAGCAGTTAATAAAAACAATAACCAGGGTAAGAAGACAGATTAATCCGGAACTCAGGATAGAAGGAATGGTAATGACAATGGTTGATATGCGTTCTAATTATACAAAGGATATATTGGAGGCATTGGAAAATACCTATGGTGAAACTATTGGGATATTTAAAAGCAGAATTCCAATGTCAGTAAGAGCAGCAGAAACAAGTGCTGAGGGAAAGAGTATTTATCTTCATGACCCTAGAGGAAAAGTTGCAGGAAGCTACGAAAAACTAACAGAGGAGGTGCTTGGACGTGAGTAAAGTAAGAGAAAAGATAAAATTAACAAGTTATGATGAATTGTTAAAGGTAGATGTGGCAGATGGATTAAAGGAAATTGAAATAGACAAAATACATGATTTTAGAAAACATCCATTTAAGGTAACAGATGATGAAAAGATGGATGAATTAACAGAGTCCATAAAGGAAAGAGGAGTGCTTCTTCCTATATTAGTTAGAAAAACAGATAATGAAGAGTACGAAATAATATCAGGACATAGACGAAAGCATGCGGCAAGACTTGCAGGACTTGAAAGCGTTCCGGTTATTATAAGAGAGTTAAGCGATGATGATGCAACAATAGTAATGGTGGATTCAAACATTCAAAGAGAAGAAATACTTCCAAGTGAAAGAGCATTTGCATTTCAAATGAAGCTTGAAGCAATACACCATAAAGGCATAAAGGGAGCAGAAAGCAGAGAGGTTGTAGGTGAGACAAATGGTTTGTCGGGCAGACAGGTATCACGATACATTAAACTGACACAATTGTTACCGGAGTTGCTTGAAATGGTTGATGAAAAAAAGATTGCCATAAAGCTTGCTGTTGAAATCGCAGAGCTGTCTGAAAAAGAACAGCAGGAAATATTGGATTATTATAATCTAGGATACAAGGTTAGCATAGAACAGATTAAATCAATTAAAAATAAGGAAAAGACAACAGAGGTTATAGAGCAGACAGAAGAAAAAAGCAGGGAAAGTACAAAGGTTACAATTTCAGGAAGCAAGCTTAATAAATATTTCCCTGAAAATTATACAAAAGCGGAAATGGAGAACATAATTTACCAGTTATTGGAGAAATGGAAGAGTGATGGTTATGACATTTGATTATTATTACGGAGCTCAGGCAGAGCAGTTTAATTTCATAAGAATTCCAAAATCAATGATAGTGGATCCAATGTTTGCAGATTTATCAGTCAATGCAAAGCTTCTTTATGGAGTTTTGCTTGACAGAATGAATCTTTCAATGAAGAACAAATGGTTTGATTCAGAGAACAGAGTGTACATAATTTATCAGATTTCTGAAATTATGGAAGATTTTAATTTCAGTAAAAAAACAGCTGTAAGATATTTAAATGAGCTTGAGGATTTTGGATTGGTTGAAAAGAAAAGAAGAGGGTTGGGATTACCAAGCCTCTTATATGTAAAGAATTTTATTGTATTACAGGACCATTCAGAACCTGATGATACAGATTTTATTGATAAGTCAGAAGAAGATAATTTAAGTGAAAATATGGAAAATTTTGTAAACACAGAACTGGAAACTTCCAAAGGTGTAGAAACTTACACTTCAAGAAGTGTAGATATGGTAACTTCTAAAGGTGTAGAACAGGAAACCTTAAGAGGTGCAGGAACTTACACTTCAGGAAGTGTAGATGTGGAAACTTCTAAAGGTGTACGACAGATTACGTCAAGAGGTGTAAAAAGTACACTTCAAGAGGTAACCGAAAAGGCCCCACTTATTAATAAGACTAATAATAGTAATACTAATATGAATAATACGGATTTAAGTAATACTAAAACGAATAATACTAAAGAGAGTAATACTATCTTATCTAATCCTGTTGTAAAACAAGCAATTGATAAGATGGGAAGAGAAGATGAATCAGATTTTGATAAGTACAAAAAATTGGTAAAAGAAAACATAGATTATGATGTTTTGATAGACAGGCATTACATAGAAAAATCAATAATAGACGGAATGGTTAATCTGATTGTTGAAACTATGATTAGCGAAAATGATTACATTGTCATATCCAGCACAAAGTTTCCAAAGGAGACGGTAAAGTCAAGATTTTTAAAACTGGATATAAGTCATATTGAATATGTGTTGGAATGTATGAATCATAACACAACAAAAATTAAAAACATTAAGAAATATTTGTTGGCAGCACTTTATAATGCACCAACAACAATAGACAGTTACTATAAGGCAAGAGTGCAACATGATATGCCGGAACTTGCAAACTAGAAAGTGGGACACCGGGTCCCAATGTAAAAATAGAAGGAGTTTGGTTGAAAGTGTCGAAATTCAACCATATTAGAATTTGAAATAAAAAATTAGTATGGTAAAATGTGTTTATCGATTCTCAATGAAATAACCACAGAATTGAAATCGATGAATATTTGTTATAAATGGTAAAACGATTCGACAGAAGGGTTGGAACAATGATTAAGAAAAAAAATAAATATTTGATTATGACAATGCTGATTGTCACATTAGGGTTTTGTTTAACCACCAAAACCGTAAGTGCAGGGGTCATTGGAAAAGTAACACACATTAAGGTTTCAGCTGTTACTAAAAAGTACAAGACAATAAAGGATGCAAGCTTAAAAAAGACATCGATGAAGTACAGGGCAGGTTACAAAATAACGTGGAAGAAAGTTAAAAATATTTTAGGTTATAAGGTATATGTTTATTATCCTGCAGTGAAACAGTGGAAATGTGTCAAGACAACAAAGAAAAATAAATACACATTGACAAATCTTTTGGCTAATGAAAAGGTCAAACTGAAAGTAGTTGCTTACAAATCCATAAAAAATGGAGAAAATAAGCAGGGAAGTTTTTCGAAGACCATAACAGTTAAAAATAAAAGTCTTACATATGTTAGGAAATCAAATGGAAAAATAAAAAAGAGATTTCATGACAGAGTGGCAGCGGAAAATGCTTTCATAGTACAGAATGGGTATAGAGCAAAGGTTGGAGCAGAGAAACTTGAATGGTCAAAGGCCTTGTACAAGGTTTGTCTTGAAAGAGCAAAGATGATAAGCAAAAACTTTTCCCACGATGGATGGACAGATACTGTATTTAATGTTTTAAACAAGGAATATGGCATAGAAGAAAAATATTATTGGTATGAAGATGATAATGGTATGGAATATGGAGAAGCATATGCCATAGGCGAGAACATTGCAGAAGGATCTGATAATTATAAGGATGCAATGAAGCAATGGAAGAACAGCCAGGGACATTACAATAACTTAAAAAATCCAAGCCATAAAAGTGGAGCAATAGCATGTTATAAATCAGAAACTGGCACATATTGGGTAGCATTGTTTTCAGATATGGATGTGGACAAAATACTCAAAGAAACAAGTAAATAAAACATTTAGAACGTCTTATTAAATTAAGGCGTTCTTTTTTTGTAGCAAAAGCCCACTAAGTGATGTCGTGCTTGCACGGAATATCATTTAGTGGGCGCAAGAACATCGAAAAGCTATGCTTTGAGATGTTAATATGCGTTAATCGAGTAGACTACTCGATTAGCAAAAGCCTGGCAAGTGATATTGTGCTTGCACAAAATATAATTTGGTGGGCGTAAGAACATCGACATAGGAGATTTTAATAGGAGGGAACACAATAATGAAAGTAAAGAGAATTTTAGCAAGAGTATTGGCAATGGTAATGTTGTTGACGGCAACTTTGCCAACAAGCAATGTAAAGGCAGCATCAGGAACAGCAACATTGGATTCATTAGGAAAACTAGGAACAGTTAATGTGGGTTCAAAAAGTGAAAGTGGAACATGGCTACAGACACTTGTGAATGACCGCCCGGTATTTTGTATGGATTTGGGAAAGGCATGTCACACAGGATATACCTACGTATCAAAGACAAAAAATATAAGCAGTGATAGTTCTAATAAGAAGGATTCATTGGAAGCAAAGATTGGATATTGGTATTCAACAGTGAAAAAGAAGAGCAATAAGGCGTGGGTATATGCACAGTGTCTTATTTGGGCGGTTGAAGAAGGAATCACAAGTGAGACAGGATTAAAGGACATTATAAGTCAGGTTAAGAAGAACACAGGTTATTATTCAAATGATACCATTTATTCAGACATTTTTAATCCAGGAAAAACTGTATCCTGTGATGTTGAAATATGGGAATATTCAGGAACAACTAAAAAGGATCAGGTGCAGAGATTATTACAAATACAGTCAACAGAAGAAGAATACGATTTTCTACCTTTGAAATCCAGTGAATATTATCGTCAGAGGATAACATTACAGAAAAATGATGAAGATAATAAACCATTACAACAGGTTTCATTCAGATTTACAGCAAAGAACATTAAGGAATTATATTCGTATCAGTACAATGGCTGGGGAGATTCAGTAAAGGAAGATGTTGATGATGATGCCACAACATTTACACAAGATGTTAAGACAGATTCAAATGGAAAGATAGTATTTAGATTCACATATCAGTTAAATTCTAAGAAATATTACTATGTAAAAGAATCTGACTTAAAAAACATGACAAATGACGATAAGAAAAAAGTAAAAGATGAATTGGATGATAAGGGATATTCGTATGCATCAGATTTGTCTAAGAGTGGAGCTGAAAAGTTAATTAATAAAGACATAGAAGAGCAGATGGATGACATTTCAAATAATTATATAATTGAAGAAATTTCATCAGGCAACAGCAACATCTTAAATTCATTTGTAGTTGATTCAGGTTCAAACAAGATGACGAGTCAGTCTGCTAACAAGGTAACAGTCACACTTAAAAAGTCCGACTCTTGGATTAGAAACAGTGACGGAAAGTGGCCTGAAACTGCAGAAGAATCTTATAGTAATTATAAGCTTGCATACAAGCCGGTTCTTAAGGACAAGTATAAGAAAGTGAAATTAACTGCAGTAAAGATTGATGAAGAAACAGGCAAGGTTGCTCAGGGTGATGCAACACTTGAAGGAGCAGTGTACGGTGTATATTCAGATGCAGCCTGCACAAAGTTAATTAAGTCATATAAAACAGATAATAACTATCAGTTTGAAACAGATTACATGAGATGTGGAAAGACTTATTACCTAAAGGAAATCACACCGCCCAAGGGATATCTTAAGAATGACAAAGTGTATGACATTGTAGCTGACGGTACAAACTTCACAGCAGAATACAATTCGGTTGAAAAGCAGGTTTCAGAAAAGCCAGTCAAGGGTGATGTGGCAATCATTAAGGGCATGGGTAACGGAACTGCAGGCATTGTACCATTTGAAAAGAGTGCACAGTTTCAGATTTATCTTGCAGGTGCAGGTTCATATGAAAAGGCAAAGGCAACTGAAAGAGACATTTTAACAACAGACTTAAACGGTTATGCCAAGTCAAAGCAGTTACCATATGGTACATATGTGGTTCATCAGACTGTTGGAGCAGACAACACTGAAAAATGTCCTGACTTTTATGTGAATGTAACTGAAAACGGTAAGACTTATCAGTACTTATTAAACAATCCTGAATTTACGGCATACTTAAAAATCGTGAAGAAGGATTCAAAGACACATCAGACAGTCTTAAAGAAAGGCACAACATATCAGATTTACAAGGTAGACAAGGAAGGAAATGAAACTCTTGTAACACAGAAGTACAGCAACGGCAACAAAATGGTGGTCGTTGACAGATTTGTAACAGATGAAACAGGAGAAATCATTACCTATGAAAAGCTTAAGGCAGGAACATACAAGGTATACGAAATTGAAGGACCGGAAGGATACAAGGTAAACAAGAGTCCTGTAATAGTTGAAATAAACAGCAATTCATACAGGACAATGAAGGATGAACTTGGAAATGAATACCTTTATGCAGAGTGCGAGTATTACAATGATGTTACTTACGGAAAATTCACATTAGACAAAACAGGTCCGGAGTTATGTGGCAGAAATGATGAAAGCAACGCTGACAAAACAACGGAGGTCAATGTAAATCCATTTGATTATGATGCTATAAAGCTTAACGGTGTTATGTTTGAACTTACTGCAAAAGAAGACATCATGTCACAGGACAATCAGGGAACAGTGCTGTTTAATAAGGATTCAGTTGTTGCAACAATTACAACAGGTGAAAAGGCTGAGTTTACAAATGACTGTAATGGCATTTGCAAATATAGCTTAAACAAAGATGGCACAATGACATTAAATGTTCCACTTGGTGAATACACATTAAAGGAAGTAAAGACAAAGTGCGGTTATGTTCTTCCAAGACAGTCATCATGGGACTTAAGCTTTAAATGGAATAACAAGGATGATGAATACGTTCTTGATATTTCTGAAAATTCCAAGGAAGGAAAACTTGATGTTTACAATGACCTTGTAAAGACTGACATCACACTTCAAAAGCAGGATTCAAGAACAGGAGAACCAATCGCGGATGCAGTGTTTGGATTCTATTCAAGGGATAACATTTATGACCGAAAGGGAAACATGATTGTAAATGCCGGTGAAAAAATTGCCACAGTCACAATAGATGAAAATGGTGTGGCAAAGATACCATTTAATGTGCCGGTAATGGATGAAGGTTACGGCAAGGTTGATGAGCAGGGAAAACTTATTAATGAGGCACTAAATTCAGGTAATTACTATTTCCTTGAGGAGAGTGTAAGTGACAGCTATTACATTGACAGGGAAATGCATGAGGTTCACCTTGAATACAAGAATCAGGAAACAGCCATGGTTTCAGCAAGGGTAACTGTTAAGGAAGACCAGACTGAAACAGTAATCAGCAAGAGAATGATTGCATCATCAGTGGAAATCAAGGACTGTCATTTAAGGATAAATGATGATAAGGGCAATGAAATCATAAGCTGGATTTCAGGTGACATTTCATCAGTTAAGTTAAATGAAAATCTTAAGAAAATGGGATATTCCAACGTTCATGTCGAAAAAGACAACGATTATGCATTAAAAATCAATGGACTTCTTAAGGATAAGGAATACACATTAACTGAAACAAGACCTGCAGATGGATTTGTAACTGCAGATACCATTACATTCAAGCTTGTTGAAAGTGATAGCAGTAATTGTAGGACAAAGGTTTATGTTAAGAGTGGAGACAGCTTCAAGGAAAATATTGATAATCAGGTGGTAATGTATGATGACACAACAAAGGTTGAATTTTCAAAGAAGGACATTACAAACGGAAGGGAACTTTCAGGATGTCACATGCAGGTAACTGATAAGGAAACAGGAGTTGTAATGGATGAATGGGTTTCAACGGAAGAAAGCCACGTGATTGAAGGAAAGTATGCTGTAGGCAAGACATATGTTTTAACTGAAAAACAACCAAGAGACGGTTATGCAACTGCAGAAAGTGTTGAGTTTACAGTGGAAGATGATGGAAGGGTTCAGAAGGTAAGCATGACGGATGATACAATAAAGGTTCAGTTTAACAAGACTGCATCAGACACAAAGAAGCAGCTTAGCGGTGCAAAATACAAGGTGTATGACAGCAGGGGCAGAAAGGTTTATGAATTTACAACAGGTAAAAATGCTGAACTTATCGAAGGAATCCTAAAGGCAGGAGAAACATATACCTTTAAGGAAGTAAGCGCACCAAAGCATTACAAGGTTGCAAAGGATAAGAAAATCAAAATAAAGGATACTGGAAAACTTCAGAAATTATCTGTGGTTGATGAAAGAATTCCGGAAGTACCTGACACACCACAGACAGGAATAAAGGGAAAGACTGCAGGAATGATGATTTCACTTATCTCATTATTAATGGCACTTGGATGTTTTGCATGCGTGAGAGCAAAGGATAAATCAAAATACAATTTTAAACAGGAGAAGAAGGAAAATGAAGAGAATGATTAAAATGACTCTGATACTTCTTTTAGTAGGGATGGCTGTGGTTGTAGCTGTCCCTTTTTTAAAGGAAAAAGAAGCGGAGAAGAAAAGCGAAAAGGAATTTGAGAATATACAGGAAAGTGTTGCTGAGAAAAAAGACAAAACAATGAATGTGACAAAACTAAAGGGAGAAAATGAGGACTGCATTGGATATTTGGAAGTGCCAGGAACAACCATTAGTTATCCTGTAATGCAAACAAGGGATAATCCGGATTTTTATTTAAATCATGATTTTAATAAGAATTACAGTTTTTATGGAACACCATACTTAAGTGCTTACTGTGACTTAAAAAAATCTGACAATCTAATTATTTATGGTCATAACATAAACGGTGGAAAAATGTTTGGAGCACTGGAGCAGTATAAGAATAAGGATTTTTTTGATAGACACAGAAAGATATTTTTTACAACGGACAGAAGAAGAAAATATGAAGTGTTTGCCGTTATGAGTGTGAACATAAGGGATTTTGAATATTGGAAGTTTGTAATGGCAAGGGATGAGAAGTACTATGACAAATTTGTGGAGAAAGTGTTGGAGCATAGCTTGTGGAGTGCCGGGAAAAAGTCTAAGTATGGAGAGCAGATGCTGATGTTGTCTACCTGTGATAATGGAAAAGGCGATGATTGGAGAATTGTAGTGGTTGGAAAGAGTGCTTTCAATTTTAAACAAAATGCAAATAGAAAAAGAATTAAATCTAGAAGGTCAAGGTGAGTTTTATGTCAGAAATATATAATATTAAAAAAGTTATGATTCAGAGTAAAACAAATATAAAAAAAATAAACTATGAGTTATAATAAAATAAATGTGTTTTTGAAACTTGAACAAAAATATTAGTGAAATAGTTATTGAAATTGAAAATGAGAAATAATTCATTTTGGTTAGAGAGGATGTTGTGGATGGTTAATTGTATTAGATTTAGAAATGTAAATGACACATATAAAGATGATATGAATTCATTCTGGATAGGTTTTACAACATGGATATCTCAAAAGAATGTTAGAGAAAATTTATTTACGGAAGAATATGTAAAGTCGACAGGGGAAAAGTTTGAACAGAACATTTCATTTTATAACACACAATACAGAATGTATTATGAAAAAGAATATCCTTTTTTAAAAATTGCCACTAGAGGTATGGAAGAGGAATACATAAAGGACTTTTTGAACATAATGTATGAATTATGGGTGAAAAAGGATAGGAAAAAAGAATTTGCTGCTGAGGTAAATAGAAGATTAAGAAAAGATAATTTTAAAATTCAGATATCAGATATGTATATATTGCAAGATGCAAACAATGAAAAGGACACATTCATAAATATGGAATTTGTTCAAGATCCTACCATAAGAATAGAGCTGCAAAAAGATGTTTATACAATACTCAAAAATATGCAAGGCAACAGTATTTACAGAGGTGTGAAAGAAAATTTATTAAATGATGGTCTTAGAGATGGATTAAAAAATACACGAAGATATCAAGTACATGATCAAACAAGGCATGGGCAATCAGAAAGTGGTAAAGAGTCAGGTGAATTAGATTTACTCATATCAACTAAAGAGGAAGATTTGCCAATATCTATCGTAGAAGCGTTAGTTTTAACAACAATTGATAAACAAAATTTAAAGCAACATATAGATAAAGCATTAACAAATTATAATCCTATCGGTTGTCCCAATACAATTATTATCATTTATGCTAGAAATTCTAATTATGCCAATTTAATGTTGAGATTAAATACATATTTAGGTGAATATGAGTACCCATATGAAGTTGAAGGAAGTTTTATTGAAGAAAGTACAAATTACACTGAGTCTAGGCATTGGAAAATTGATATGATAAGAAGTGACAAGGACATACATTTGGACATATATGCCTTTAATATGCCATAAAGATTGTGAAAATTGAATGAGTATAAAACATATTAAAAAGGTAGCAAGATTTAAACAGGAAAATTATGGCAATTAAAAAAGAAATCTAGTTGGTAAGGAGGAGAAAAATATGTTAGAAAACAAAACAAATAAGAAAATTGATAAGATAAGAAAAGAAGTAGAAATATGTAGAAATATAAAAAATCAAGATAATGAAATCAAGTGTTATGAAGAAAAGTTAAATCAAGAAATAAAAGGTGATAAGTATACCTTTTTAGTTTATAGTATGGAAGTAGAAAAAGAGTTGGATTTAAATTTCTCAGCTTTTTGGGTTTCAACTTTAGCTTTAATTATATCTTGTTTCTTTAGTGTGTCTTCAGCAATTAAAGAATTTTATGATAATGCAGGGATAAAAAAAATTGGAAATATAATAGCTAATGAAAAAAATTTTGAAAATACAATAAAAAACATTAAAATGATAGTATATGCCGATGCATTTGCAAGCAAGTTTTACATAGGTCTATTAATAATAGGCATAGTGGGAATGTTTTTGGCTATTATGTATTATACTGTTGTTAAAAATACAAGGAAAAAATATTTACCAATAAAATATGCATTGCAAAATATTAAGGTAGAGAACGAGTGGTAGTTTATATTAATATAAGAAAGGAAGATAAATAGATGGAAAAAAAAATTTATGTAGCTGTTAAAGCATTAGTATGTTATGGAAGAAAGTTTTTGTTGATTAAACGTACTACAGAGGCAAGAGGAGATTATTATCATTGGGAATTCCCA
>NZ_DBLZZO010000006.1:0-99437 GCF_057858645.1 Eubacterium sp. | reverse complement strand
TGACCTTTACAGTTTTCTTAAGAACTCTACTGCTGTATACCTTCTGTCCAGCTGAGTCATAGTTATAACCCTTAACCTGAATGTATACTTTCTTCTTTGACTTTAACTTCTTAATTGTATATGTCTTAGCAGTTGTAGTCTTTGTCTTAGCTTTCTTCATCTTCTTATTGTTAGCATACTTAATTTCGTATCCTACACAATTCTTAATCTTTGTTAAAGCTAATTTAACCTTCTTCTTCTGTGCTGTAAATTTAACCTTTGCCTTTGCTGGCTTTGGAGTATTTACATATACACAGTTTAATACAGTGTTTCCTGTAATAGGTGTTGAAAGACTAAATGTGCTTCCGTTCTTTGTGAATTTTGAAAATGTCTTGCCCTTTACAGGGAATACATATGAAGATGTCTTTGCTCCTGCATTAACATATTTTGTATATGATTTTGAACCATATGTATATTTAACAGAATACTGTGTTCCTGCAGCAATCTTAAAGTCAGATACAGAGAAGTTTCCTGTCATAGCTAATTCATCAGGATATGAAACAACATATGAACCTAAAGCGAACTGAACTTTAACCTGTGAACCTGCATAATTTGAAGGAACAGTGAATTTAACTGTTACAGTCTGTGGATCTGTTACTTGTGAATCTGCAACAAAGAAACCTGCTGATGTACAGCCACTTGTTGTTGAAAATTCTAATCCATTATTGTTAGCCGGATTAATTACACTAACATTAATATGTTTTTTATAATTATTCTCCTGAATCTCGTTTCCCTTTTCATCTTTTTTAGGAATCTTATCTCCGTTAGAATCTAATACATATTTACCATTTGCATCTGTTTCGTAGATAGTCTTCTTTCCCTTTAAAGTGCTTGTGTATTTAAATGATAAAGTATATGAACGTCCTTTTTCTACATTCATTGCTGATGTAAACATTCTAAGTCCCCACTGGTTATCTCCAACTAATGAGCCATCACGTCCATTGTACTGACCATCCCAGCCTGTATTCTTTGCATAAAATCTTGCTGATGATGGTGTGCTTTCAGCTACCCAGCCTTCAGTTGCAAAGTCTGTTCCTGCGACCTGTCCATTTGGATATTTATCAGTATTAATATGTGTTAATGCATGATACCAGCAATATGGATGCTTTCTTGAACCATCTTCTCCTGCTACATGTCCACTATGTGAATCTAAGTTGCCATTAGCATCATAACTAATTACTGAAAAATAATCCCAACTAATATTTGAAGCAATGTTTGCTCCATTTGCAGCATGTCCAGCTGCCGGTACTACACCAGTCATCCCAACTATCATAGTTAATGAAAGTACTGCTGCAGAAATCTTCTTAAAAATATTTCTTCTCACGTCTAGTCCTCCCGACCTTTCTATTAAGTCTAGTTATAATTAGACAGTTACCCAATGCCTTAGCATTGGGTACTGTATTATACATCTAATTTAATTGTAACAATTATTTTTTAATTTTAACTTTCTTTGAAGCCCAAGCTGAAGCTTTGTACTTAGCCTTTGGTCCCTGAGCTGAAATCTTAATTGTTACTTTCTTTCCTTTTTTAAGCTTCTTAACTGTTAAAGATGTTTTCTTTGCTGTGTATGTTTTCTTTCCAACTTTTACCTTGTATGATGTAGCACCAGTTACTTTCTTCCAAGTAATCTTTAATGTGCCTTTCTTCTTGTTAACAGCCTTAATACCTTTAACCTTAGCAAGTTTCTTAACAGTAACCTTTGCTGTTGGTTTAACTGTTGGCTTCTGTGTTGGTTTAGCTGTTGGCTGTGTTGGGTTAACTGATGGCTGTGTTGGATTAACTGATGGCTGTGTTGGCTTTGTTTCAGGTTCTGTGAACTCTGGATTTACGCCCTTATCTGTAATTGTAAAATCACTTACTTCAACTGTACCATTCCAGTTAACTTCTTTTTCTGTGATGATATCTTTAACATCATTTCCTGCATAATCATACTGAGCATTGAAAGAACCTAACATAATAGCTGTTGTAATTTCTTTTGCTGATACCCAGTTTGTAAATGTAAATGTATATGTCTTATCTGTTGCTCCTAATGTTATAATCTGGTTTGTTGCATCGTCTGACATTTCAACTGGTGCCTTATCATATGGTAATAAACCTTCTGTTTCTGTATTAAATGCTACATATGCATATTTCTTCTTTGAAGCTTTTGCTTTGAAAGATACTGTGTAAATATGACCAGCTTTAGCTTCAATAGTGTTTGATGCTTCTACAGCCCATGGATTAATATCAACAGGATTATTACCCCATCCTGCGTCCCAACCAGTATTTTTAATATTCATTGTGAAACCAGTTGTTGCTTTGCTTGCTGACTGAATCTGCTTGTTATTCTTGTTTCTTTCCCAGTTAGAAAATTCTTCATCTCCTACCTTAACTGACTCGATATAACCTGTGTTATCTGGTTCTGCTGGGTTATACTGTCCTCCCTGAGTAAATGACCACTTTGTGTCTAATGTTGTTGCATTATCTGCCTTTACTGAACTTGCAAAGTTAACTCCCAATGCAAGTGTTGCGATTAAAGCTACAGATGTTGCACCTGCTACTACCTTATTGAAAACTTTTCTCATTTCCAATTCCTCCTTTAATAAATTTTAATTTAAAT
This sequence comes from Eubacterium sp., assembly GCF_057858645.1. Classification (NCBI taxonomy): domain Bacteria; kingdom Bacillati; phylum Bacillota; class Clostridia; order Eubacteriales; family Eubacteriaceae; genus Eubacterium; species Eubacterium sp. Next base: position 96,799 of record NZ_DBLZZO010000006.1, on the reverse strand, counting down.
TTTCGCTTGAAATTTTTCAACCTCATTTCAATTAACGTCATTATATCATAAACGTTTTTATTTCTCAACACTTAATGTTAAATTTAACGAATAAAACTGTTTTTATCTATTAAATAATATGTAATATTGCATAACGCTTTTGGAGCTGAAACGTTTTTTATCATTTTTTTGGATAATTTTATCTTATTTTTAATTTTTATCAAAGTATTTTTAACCAATTAGAAAATATTATTTATATATTCTGCTTATTTATATCGAATTCATATAACATTATCATCAAAAAGAGCCAATCTCATTTCTAAGATCAGCTCTTTCCTAACTTTATTTTTTTATAACAACTTTCTTCGCCTTTGACCATTTACCATATACTTTACCGGCACATGCTCTTACTCTAAAGTAATATTTTTTCTTCTTCTTTAATTTTTTAACAGTGTATGTTAATTTCTTGGTATTTTTAATTTTTACTTTTTTAGTAAACTTACTATTCATTGCATATTGAACCTGATATGATTTTGCCTTTGAAACTTTTTTCCAAGTCAACTTGACAGATTTTTTCTTAACATTTTTGGCTGCTTTGATTTTAACCTGCTGTGGTGTGACTTTTTTTGTTGTTGTAGTTTTCTGTGTTGTAGGCTTCTGTGTTGTAGGTTTAACAGTTGTTGTTTCTTCAGTTGTTGTTTCAGGTACATATACAAACATCTCATCATCTGATATTGTTTGTGCATTATAACCTTCAGGATTTCCCTTTGAAGAATACATTCTACCAAGTTCTGTATAAGCACCGGATTCATAATCAAACATAGCTGTTCCACCTGATCCATTAAACGCATCTATATCATTTGTACTATCGATATCATATGGGAACCAACAGTATCTTTCCACATGTGGATTATTATCTAAAGCATCCATTGCATCTTCAAGATATTTCTGTATTTCTGCCCTTTTTTCAGGAAGCTCATAACTAAAGTCATAATCCGTTCCCTTCATTCCAAACAAAGACATCTCAGTTATCCAAATAGGTTTATGGTATGAATTCCAAAGTGTTTCCACTGCATCAATTAGTCCCTGCAAATTAATTGTGTTTCTATAATAATGTAAAACTACCGCATCAACACTGTCAGCTTCTCCACCTACCCAGGTTTTTGTAGCGTCATCTTCATAATCGTAATATAATCCCCAACTTCCGTCCCAAGGATTTTTGCAAATGTAATCACCATTCATAAATCTTCTAAGCCATACAGAATCTCCCCCCGGAGCTGCAGGTGCCGGTGAAACATTTCTCATATTAAGCGGTTTAATATAATCATTCCAAACACTTGAAGCTTCAAAGAATTCCATGTTTGCCTGACTTCCAATATCAGGTTCATTAAATCCTAAAATATAATTTGATGTTGTATTTAACTTCTTCATTGCTTCTTTGTTATCATCACCGCTTCCCCACATCATAGGAATGTGCTGAACGCCCTCATCTAATGATGTATTAAAAGCATCAGTTGACCAATTGTAATACCATGAGCAGTTAAGTTTACTTAGCTTAATCTTGTCACTCATATCGCCACCTAATGCGAGACCTTTTTTTGAAACATAAAATGTTCTCACTGATGTTAATTCAACATCGTCTTTTTTTGCCTTAACAGTAATTTCATGTTTGCTTACTGTTGTTGTATAAACTTCTGTCTTTCCTTCATCACTTGATGTAAAAGTTTTAGTTACAGAAGAATCTGTTTTCTGTTCGCCTAGTTCTTCTCTCACAATATTGTTACCGTTCCAGTAAACAGGATTTCCATCAAGATACACAGTGTATGTATAGCCTTCCATTGAATTATCAAATTCTACATCAATGTAACCGGCTCCTACAAGTTGTCCCTCACTTGGTACTTTAACTGCATTAGTTTTCCAAGAATCTTCTTTTTCATCAGCTTTTGTTTCTGTAGTATATGTAATACCACTAATCGCCAACGCTATTACAAGAACTAATGAAATTATGTTTCTAATTCTCTTTTTCATAATTCCTCCTTATTTGAATTAAAATCTTTTTATACAATTTTACTTCATGCATGTATAAAAGTCAAAACGTTTTTATCTATTATTCACAAAATGCACAAAATCAATGTATCTATATTTAACAACTATTCTATTTTTTCACCAGTATACTATACGGCATTTCGTTTTATACAATTTTCCTATCACGCAAAAAGCTGTTCTCAGAATCAAATCTAAGAACAGCTTTTTATTACTGGTCAATATATTCTAGTTTACTAACAGAAACTTCGTACGCAATATGCTTTTCACTTTCCTCTTCGTTAATTTTCTTAACGTACTCTCTACTTTGAACCCGTCCCCATATTTGAATGTGACCGCCCACTTCAAATGTAGAAGCATATCTTGCATTTCTCCCCCAGGCAATACATGGAATATAATCTGATTTTCCGTATGGCCGATTAACTGCAATTAATAAATCTGCAATTTCTCTTCCAAGTGGTGTTTTTCTGTAAATTGGTTCTTTACAGATATAACCATCTAAAAATATTTGATTAGTTTTTCCAGCTTCCAGGTTTTCTTCGACCTCTTCCCATTCTCTAACAAAAATTGATAACACTAACTTATTCTTAGTTCCTTCGTGACGATTATAAGATCTAAACTGTCCTGACACCTCAACTAATCTTCCTTTGTAGTCTTCGTTTACATCAACTAACCTTTCAGATACCATAAGTGGAATAATATCAGTTAATTCGCTTAATCTGTCAACCGATACATCTACTATGTAGAATCCTTCTCCAAAAACTTCGTGACTAAATCTGAAATCAGAAACAATCTCTCCTATAATACTCACTCTGTTGTTTTCAATTACTTTGTCAATCATTGTATTTCCCCCTTCACCATACTTTGGTTTATTAAATTTTTATCAATATAATTATATGCTATTTTTTCCTAAATATGTAAAAAATCGTTCGACTTCTATCGACCATTTACACACTACTGATTCCATATGCCATTTAATAACGTTTATTTGCCGTTATGCGCAATAAAAACTTTTATGTGGTTGTGCACAATAAATCCCATTTAATATTTATATGAGTTGTTAACATTATGACTTATGTCATTAAATTTAAAACAGATGTCAGAATCAAATCTGACATCTGCTTAATATGTATTATTCAGTTAAAAATTATTTAACCTTTACTTTCTTCTTAGCGCTGTATGCACCAGTTACTCCTGATGTCTTAGCTACTGCTGCTACCTGTACAGTTACTTTCTTCTTTGATTTAGCCTTAACTGTTACAGATGTCTTCTTTGTTTTTGTAACTTTGCTTCCAACCTTAACTTTGTAAGATTTTGCTCCGTTAATCTTTGCAAACTTAACTGTAACTTTGCCCTTCTTTGATGACTTAGCTGACTTAATCTTTGGTGTTTCAATTAAAGTAAACTTAGAAACCTTGATGTTTGTAGCTGCTGTGTAGTCACCGTTAGCATCGTTCTGTAATCCTATTTCTGCTGCCTGCTTGAAGTTTTTCTTGAATACATTGTATCTTGTTACAGCATCCGCATCAGTTGATACATCTCTTCTATCACCGACATCTCCGCCTAATCCAAAGTAAACTGAATTAGCATTTCCTGCTGCCTTGAAAGTCTTCTTAACCTTAACAGTCTTGTTAGCTGGCATCTTAACCCATGTTGAGTAAGCTAATTTTTCACCAGTTGAAACCTTAACATAAGCAAACTTTGTAAGGTTTGAAGCGCTTATGTCAAATGAAAGTGTGTAAGATTTTCCTTTTGTAACCTTAACATTCTTTGCATTGTCATTCCTAGAGCCATCGATATATACCTGTGCTCCCCAAACTCCGCCCCAGCCTACAGAATCAATTGATGCTGTAAATCCTGCTGCTGTGTTTGCTGTTAATTTTCCTTCTGCTCCTTCATACCAATCTGCGCTAGCTCCAAAGTAACTTCCCCAGTTTGCAGCGAAACATGTTGTTGCCATAGCTGCTGTCATTGTAAGAGCCATAGCTGTTGCTGCAACTTTCTTTGCCAATCTTCTCATGATTGTTCCTCCTTAAATATAATTAAATTGTTCATACAATTACGAGCTAATTCCGCGCCCGCATATTATTGTACTAGATATGTGTTTAAACCTAACACCCCTCTTGTGCTCTATTCTATAACATTTATAGGGGTTCCTGCAACCCATTTTTGCAAATTTTTCGAAACGATTTTAATAAGGCGCTCTCTAGTCTCTAAAGGAGCCCATGCTGCATGAGGTGTAATCACAAGATTTTTTGTTTCAATAAGCTTACAATCTTCTGGCATTGGTTCTTTTTCAATAACATCTAATGCCGCATATTGTATAACATTATTGTTTAACGCCCACATTAAATCTTCCTGATTTACAACTCCTCCACGTGATGTGTTTATAAAAAGACTATCTTTTTTCATCTTAGTAAAGAATTCTTTATTGCACATTTTTTCCGAATCATTATTTAACGGACAATGAATTGTTACAATATCTGACTTTTCCAAGATTTCATCAACTGTAGCATAAGTCACTTTATCAGACTGTCTGTTTTCTTTTAATGCACTTCTACTGTATGCCAGAACATTCATCCCAAAAGCATTTGCAATTACTGCTACTTTTTGTCCAATGGAACCATAGCCTATAATACCTATAGTTTTGCCGAAAAGTTCTTTCATTTCCATAAAAGGGGAAAATTTGTTAGTGTTTATCCATCCCTTGTTCTTTACAAATTCATCATACCTTGAGATTGTGTTGTAATAATGAAGTATAAATGCAAAAACATGCTGAGCCACTGCCTCTGTTGAATAGCTTCCGGCATTACAAACTGTAATCCCTTTTTTTCTTGTATATTCCAAATCAACGTTGTTATATCCTGTAGCAAACAAACCTACATATTTAAGGTTCTTTGCTCCGGATAAATTCTTCTCAGACATTGAAGATTTATTACATAAAATAACATCTGCATCTTTAATTCGTTCAGGTATTTCTTCATCTTTTGTAAAATCATAAATTTTTACTTCACCAAACCTGTCAAATATAGAAAAATCAATATCGTTATTTATTGTAAGTGTCGCAGCATCTAAAATTACTATTTTCATAAACTATCTCCTATTAATAAAAATGTTGCTTGCCACATTTTACACACCGGGTGCGTGTTGTTGCGCAACTGTTTTCTTTTTGCACTAGGTTGTATCCATAGTGGAACATTTTCCTTTCACACCAGGGTGCATCTATAGTGGAACATCTTTTATGTATGTAATAGAAATTCCGCTGGAATTTCTTATTACATAAAAAAGGACCACAGAAAATATTTCCGCAGTCCTAATTTATATAATTCAAAATTATACTCTCTTTGAATATTCACCTGTTCTTGTATCAATTACAATTGTTTCGCCCTGTTCAACGAATAAAGGAACATATACTGTAGCTCCTGTTTCAACAGTAGCTGGCTTTGTAGCATTTGTAGCTGTGTTTCCTTTGAATCCAGGTTCTGTTTCTGTAATCTGAAGTTCAACTGTGATAGGTGGTTCAATTGCAAAGACATCACCCTTACATGAACAAATCTTAACTGTTTCATTTTCCTTAACAAACTTAAGTGAATCTCCAACCTTGTCTGCACCTACAGCAATCTGGTCATAAGTTTCACCATCCATGAAGTAGTAAAGATCTCCATCATTGTATAAATACTGCATATCCTTTCTGTCGATATGAGCATTTTCAAATTTCTCTGTTGGTCTGAATGTTGTTTCTACAACACCACCACTCTTGATATCTTTTAATTTTGTTCTAACGAACGCTGCGCCTTTTCCTGGTTTTACATGCTGGAATTCGATGATCTGACAAATCTTTCCATCATATTCAATAGTAATACCATTTTTGAAATCGCCTGCTGTTACCATAATCTTTCCTCCTAAAAGTTCATCTGTGATAAATCACGCTTCTACCATTATAAAAGATTCTATAAATATTTTCAACCTTTATCTAATTATTAATTTCAATTTCAATATAGCCTTCTTTTTCTAAATAGTTAATTATATTATAGCATGTAAGAATTCTGTCATTAGAGTCCACATTTACCTTAACATTGGCTACTGACTGGTATCTTGGTTCTCTTTGTTCCATTAACTCTTTTACATGTCTTAAACTCATGTCGTTATTTAATATTGGTCTGTGAGTGTGGTCTTTTACTCTATCAAATATTGTTTCAGGAGTAGCTGTTAACAAAACAATAACTCCGTTTTTCTTTAGTATGTCTACGTTCTCATCTTTTAATACAGCACCACCGCCACAGGAAATAATCTGTCCCTGCTTACTTGAAATTGTCTGTAACGCATTTGTTTCAAGTGTTCTGAAATATGCTTCTCCCCTATCCTTAAATATGTCCCTTATGGCTTTTCCTTCATTTTCAACTATGTAGGCATCTACATCAATTTCCTTAAAAGATGTAATTTTTGACAATGCCTTTGATACAGTTGTCTTTCCTGTTCCCATAAAACCGATTAAAGAAATATTTCCTTTTAAACTACAACCTTCATTTACTTTTAGTAATTTTCTTAAAATATCTGCCTTAACCTGCCCAGGTGCTGATGCATCAACACCTGCTGCAAACGATACACTTGAAGCTGTAATATTTGTGCATATTCTTGAAACTGCCCCAAGTTCTCCCATAGACATTGTTATTATAGGAACATTTAATATATCTTTAAGCTGCGAAGATACATCCATAAATCTTTCTACGTCTTCTTTTGCTTCAGGCATAACTGCAATTTTGCAAATGTCTGCTCCCTGTTCTTCCATTTTTTTCATTATGTCTATTATTTCACCATTAGAAGGTGTGTTATCAAAATGATGATTTGACCCAATAACTTTTGCACCATTTTTCTTAATTCCTGCAATTAAGTTTTTAGCGATTTTCATGTGTCCCATTATTTCCACATCTACATAATCGCAATTTTCTGCTGCCTTACAGCAAATCTCTAAATACTTCTCATCACTTATACTCTGCTTACCACCTTCATCAGCAGTTCTAAATGTAAAAACAAGTTTGACATTTCCAATAATATTTTTTAACTTCGCAGTTATGTTTTCAATTACATCCGTATCTAATTTTTCAATATAATCTGCTCTCCATTCAATCAAGTCAGGTTGCATTTGTAAAACCTTCTCAGCCTGATTTAACACTTCTTTTTCGTCCTGTCCCATAATAGGAATACAAATTTTTGTTTTCATTAGTGCCTCCACTTTTGCAATAATTAAAGTATAGTTTAGCTGTTATTTTAAGTCAATGCGAAGGTTTACTTTTTTTATAAAAACTCTTATACTTTAATAAGCTAAACTACTTTACTTTGGAGGATTATTATGGGATGTATAAATGAAATCAACGGACATACAAAGCTTACAGGTCTTCTTGGAAGCCCTGTTGCACACAGCAAGTCACCTTTAATGCACAACGAAGCATTTAAGGAATTAGGACTTAACTACGTTTATTTGTGCTTTGATGTTCCTGAAAATAATTTAAAAGTTGCCTACGAAGGTTTAAAGAAATTAAACGTTGCCGGTTTTAACTGTACAATGCCTGACAAAACACTTATTTGCGAATTGTTAGATGAATTGTCACCTGCCGCATCAATGATTGGTGCCGTAAATACAGTTGTAAATAAAGATGGCAAATTCATCGGCCATAACACTGACGGAATCGGCTATATGCAGTCTGTTAAGGACGCAGGTTTTGACATAATCGGCGATACAATGACTTTACTTGGTGCCGGTGGGGCCGCTTCTTCTATTTTTGTTCAGGCAGCTCTTGATGGCGTTAAGAACATTAATGTTTTTAGTATAAAAGACCGTTTCTGGGAAAAAGCCGAAAAGATGGTTGACGCTGTTAATAGCAAAACAGATTGCAATGCTAAATTAATTGAACTTGGCAATGATGATGTTTTAGGCGAGTCAATTGAAAAAAGTCAGATTTTAACTAACGCTACTTCTGTTGGCATGGCACCAAATGTGGACGGTTGCATTATTCCTGACAAGAAAATGTTAAGAGAAGATTTAATAGTTTCTGATGTTATTTATAATCCAATGGAAACAAAACTTCTTAGAATGGCTAAGGAACAGGGCTGCCAGACTTTTAACGGTTTGTATATGCTTTTATACCAGGGAGCTGAAGCTTTCAAAATCTGGACAGGAAAAGATATGCCTGTAGAACATATTAAAGAACTTTATTTTACAGTTTAAAATATTTTATGAAAAAGAAATTTGGGTGGAATTTCTTTTTGCAGATTCTTTTCGCACAAGGATTCATCCCTAGAGTAACGTTTTTATATAATATGAAATTCCGAATAAATTTCTTACATAAAGAAGCTGTTTGTAATTTTTCGTTTAATTACAAACAGCTTTTTCTGTTGCGCTATTTTAGCATGTATTTTCTACTATTTCACAGAAAATTATTTTGACTTTTTGTTTTTTCTTTTCCAATTACATAATATGAATTTTTCAGGAATTCTTTTTAAAACAATTTGTATCTCTTCTTTTGGATTAATTTTTTCAACCATAATTGATTTAATACCAACTCTGTTTGCCCCCCACACATCAGTAAAAATCTGGTCTCCTAAGAACAATGTTGTTTCTTCGTTGGTTCCCATTATTTCCATTGCTTTAATGTAGTTTTTTTTACTTGGTTTATGAGCATCAAATATGTATTTTGAATTCACCGCATCTGCAAATGGCTTTACTCTTGGTTCCTTGTTATTTGATATAAGGCAGGTTTCTATTCCTAATTGATGTATTTTTTCAAACACATTAATTATATGTTCATCTGCCGGTGCTCCATGTGGAACAAGAGTATTATCAATATCAGATATAATACCTCTGATACCCTGCTTATAGTATTCTTCAAAATCTATTTCATCTACAGATTTCAAATATTTATCTGGATATAAACTTTCTAACATTCTTTTCTCCCGGTATTTTGTATTTTGTAAGTTTCTTAACACTTCTAAAAATACATACTTTTATTTTAACAATTTCTTTAACTCATCCATAAATGTATTAACATCTTTGAATTCTCTGTAAACTGAAGCAAATCTTACATAGGCAACCTGGTCTAATTCTTTTAATCTTTCCATTACAATCTCACCTATTACTCTGCTGGATATTTCCTTTTTTTCCATATTGAATATTTTATTTTCTACATCTTCCACAGCACTTACTATCTGTTCATAAGAAACAGGTCGTTTGTGACATGATCTTACTATTCCTGCTTCAATTTTTCCTCTGTCATAAGGCTCTCTTATATCATCTTTTTTTATAACAATAAGAGGAATGTTTTCTACTTTCTCGTAAGTTGTAAATCTTTTTTTGCACTTAAGACACTGACGTCTTCTTCTTATGGCGTTGTTTTCTTCCGCAGGTCTTGAGTCTATTACTTTTGTATTTTCTTCACCGCAATATGGGCACTTCATGTTTCTTCCTCCTAGTATACTCCATCTGGTCATCAGCATTTAGTTGTAACTATTATAAAAATGAACTTAATTCATTTTTCTTCTAAGTTTGCTGTTTATTTTAGTTAATTTTACACAAAGCCATTATAAATAAAGTGTTTAGAGAGGTCAAGATATTTTAATTTTATGTTTGACCTCCTTCTCCTCCACACGAACCAAAATAATATCAGGCCCAATCTGAGTAATACAACCAAAAGGTATTATATATTCAAAATCACTGCAAACAAGCCCGCACCATTTACTTGGTCCCATAACAACAATAGATTTTATACAGCCGGTACATATATCAAATTCCAAGTCACAAACATTGCCAAGAATTTTGCAGTCACAACAATTTATAACTTGTTTTCGTTTTAATTCTTCTATTCTCATAAAAGACCTTTTTTTATATATAGTATTCTTTATTTTTGTTTTTGTTCTCTTAAAATCGTCTTTTTATTTAATATAATTTTTCATGTTTTTAATTGCATTTTTTTCCAGTCTGCTAACCTGTGCCTGGGAAATTCCTATTTCATCAGCTATTTCCATTTGAGTTTTTCCATAAAAAAACCTCATGTCTATAATTTTTCTTTCTCTTTCGTTTAGCCCGTCTAAGGCCTCCCTTAGCACAATGTCTTCAACCCAGTTTTCTTCTTTATTCTTTTTATCGCTAATCTGGTCCATTACATAAAGGGTGTCCCCTCCCTGATCATATACAGGATCATATAAGGAAACCGGACTTTGAATGGCATCTAACGCATAAGTCACCTGCTCTTCCGTTGCCCCAATATGCTCTGCAATTTCACCGATTGTAGGTTCTTTGTTAGTTGACTTAATTATGTTTTCCCTGCAATAAATTGCCTTATAGGCTGTATCCTTGATGGAGCGGCTAACTCTAATTGCCGTGTTATCTCTCAAAAATCTTTTCAGTTCTCCTGAAATCATAGGTACCGCATAAGTTGAAAACTTTACATTTAGTGTGTCATCAAAATTATCTACCGCTTTTATTAAGCCAATGCATCCTATTTGAAATAAGTCGTCAACATTTTCTCCTGTGTTAGAAAACCTCTGCAAAATACTTAATACTAATCTCAAATTGCCTCTAATGTACTTTTCTCTTGCTTCCATGTTTCCTTTTTTTATTTCCTTAAAAAGTTCTCTTTTTTCCTCTTCTGTTAATAATGGTAGTTTGGCTGTATTTACGCCACATATTTCCACTTTAAAAAGAGCCATAATATTTCCTACTTTCATATTTTTGTATTTTCACATAAATATGTTTTCCTAAATACCGGCTCTTTATTCGTAATATTTTCTTTTTGAAACTATAAACTTTATATACTGTCGAATTGTGGTTTATTATGTTTTTTATTGATACTTTACAATTTCTCTTTTCAGTCTTCTTATTATCTTTTTTTCAAGTCTTGATATGTAAGACTGGGAGATTCCAAGAGAGTCTGCCACTTCTTTCTGCGTCATTTCCTCGCCATCAATATTATTTAGTCCATAACGCATTTGTACTATTGTTTTTTCTCTGTTATTTAGCTTGTTTATCGCCTTGTACAAAAGCTTTTTCTCTACCTCATTTTCTATGTCTTTTGATATAATATCCTCATCTGTCCCTAAAATATCTGACAAAAGCAGTTCATTACCATCCCAGTCTACATTAAGTGGCTCATCAATTGACACTTCCAGTTTTGTTTTATTATTTTTTCTTAAATACATAAGAATTTCATTTTCAATACATCTGGATGCATAAGTTGCCAGTTTTATGTTTTTATTAGGGTTAAAAGTATTTATTCCTTTAATCAATCCAATGGAGCCAATGGAAATCAAATCTTCAACGCCTACTCCTGTGTTATCGAATTTCTTGGCTATGTAAACCACCAGTCTTAAATTATGTTCAATTAATTTCGACCGACTTTCCTTATCCTCACCTTCAATTATTTTCTTTATGCAGGTTGCTTCCTCTTCTGCTTCCAAAGGCGGTGGCAAAATGTCATTGCCACCAATGTAATATATTTCCCCTTCTTTTGAATAAAGTAGCCCTTTTAACAAGGCAATTTTTCCCATGTATTTTTTTCCAAAATCTAACGTTTTCACAAACTCTCCCCCTTTTATTCTAATAATTTAGGATGTAAAATCATATGATACATATTATCATTACTTAATTTACCGTTATATATACCGATAATCTGATTATTGTATCTATTTCCATTTACTTCTATGTACTCACAAAAAACTCCTTTTAACAGCCCATTTTCCTTGCCCAGCGACTTAAAAGCTATAAAAGTAAACCTCGAATTTTCATTTATAATTTTTTCTGCAGCAGTTTTTTCAATAATGGAAACCGGCTTTCCGGTCATAGGCTCAAAAAGGTTATTCCCCGTATCCACTAGTGCGGTAACATCTACTTTGCAATTTCCTTCTTTTATGGTTATTTTAAGCAGATTTTTACTTGCTCCTGCCTCTTTTAGCATAAGCTTAGCTAACAGTCTGATAATGCTATTGCATGTAACTGCAATAACAATACTCAAAAGCATACTGTTGTTTTTATTAAACAGATTCATTATGCCATTTAGTAGGAAAGTAGCCCCATACATAACAAGAAAAGCCTTCACATTTGCCCTAAAATCCATTTTTCCAAAAGCAAGAATTATCATTATTTCAGCTACTATCAGATAAGTTAAAATTATTTTAACCGGTATGTTTTCCTTCAAAAAAAGAATCAACACGCTGTATATGGCTCCTGCAAATGCTGCCAATATCATTCTGTACCACTTACTCTTTTTATTTAAAATCTCTCCGGTTGCAAATATAACTGACAAATCTATTAGAAAATTGTACCCAAAGTAAACATCTATAAATATGTATATATGTCTCACCCCTTTTCTACTATTATAATTTTTCCCATAAAAAAGTCTGTCGAAGAGACACATAAAAAAATAAGTTATAAATTACATTTCTATTAATATGTCAAAATATATACCTTCCATATTATGTGTAATTTATAACTTATTTCATTTTTTATAAATTCGCGATTTGCTTTTATTGTTAATTATTCTTAAATTCTGTCAATTCCAAACCTTCATTTCTTTCAAGTAAAAGTTTTACAGACCATTCGTTTGTAAATATAACTAAAGGATTGCCCTTCATATCCTTTACTCTCTTAGCGTCTGATGGACATTTTACGTTATTTAGATTAACTGTAGGATCCTTAATCCATCTAATGTGTCTGTATGGAAGTGGCTCTAATCTAACATCACAACCGTATTCATTTTCCATTCTGTATTTCAAAACGTCAAACTGTAGCACACCTACTACACCTACGATTATTTCTGACATTTCAAGGTTATAGTCCTGGAATATCTGAATCGCCCCTTCCTGAGCAATCTGTGTAACACCCTTCATAAACTGCTTACGCTTCATTGAATCAAGGGCAACTAATCTACAAAAATGTTCAGGTGCAAAAGTAGGTATTCCTTCGTATGCAAACTTCTTTCCAGGTGTACAAATTGTATCGCCAATTGAAAAAATTCCCGGATCAAATACACCTATAACGTCGCCTGCATAAGCTTCATTTATAACTTTTCTGTCCTGTGCCATAATCTGCTGTGGCTGAGAAAGCTTCATTTTCTTTCCACCCTGAACATGGTAAACTTCCTTACTTGCATCGAATTTTCCTGAGCAAACTCTCATAAATGCAATCCTATCATGATGCGCCTTATTCATGTTTGCCTGAATCTTAAAAACAAATCCTGAAAATGGTTCTGTTATAGGATCAATCAATCCCTGATCAGACATTCTTGGAAGCGGTGACTCTGTCATTTTTAAGAAATGTTCAAGGAAAGTTTCCACACCAAAAGTTGTCAACGCTGAACCGAAAAATACAGGTGATAATTCACCTTTATCAACTAATTCCTGATCAAATGGTTCACTGGCTCCATCTAACAATTCAGCATCATCTACTAACTGATCATATAACTCATCACCTATTTCATTTTTAAACTCTTCGTTGTCTAAATCATATATTTTTTCAGCAGCACTTTTTGCGCCACCTACTGAAACAGCCTGAAACATTGAAATTTTCTTTGTATTTCTGTCATAGACGCCTTTAAATCTCTTACCGGAACCAATTGGCCAGTTAATAGGACATGTTTTAATTCCTAATACATTTTCAATTTCTTCTAGTAATTCATAAGGATCTCTTGCCTCTAAATCCATTTTGTTAATAAATGTAAAAATCGGTATATGACGCATTACACATACCTTGAAAAGTTTAATTGTCTGTGCTTCTACACCCTTTGAAGCATCAATTACCATCACTGCCGAGTCAGCAGCCATAAGTGTTCTGTAAGTATCCTCTGAGAAATCCTGATGGCCCGGTGTATCAAGAATGTTAATGCAATAACCTTCATATTGAAACTGTAATGCTGATGATGTAACAGAAATACCTCTTTCTTTTTCTATACCCATCCAGTCAGAAACAGCATACTTTGAATTTGCTTTTCCTTTTACAGAACCTGCTGTGTTAATTGCTCCACCGTACAAAAGAAACTTTTCTGTTAAAGTTGTCTTACCTGCATCGGGATGAGAAATAATCGCAAATGTTCTTCTGTTTTCTATTTCTTTTTTTATGTTATCTTCCATGCTTCTCTCCATTTTATTTTTGAATAATGTTTTTGCAACAAAAAGACACGAACTGCATATACTCAGGTTCGTGTCTTTTTATTTATTAAGTAAACTTTGGCTTAAGCCTAATTATTTGTTTCTTAAGAAATCAGGAATGTTAAGTGGCTTGTCCTCAATGCTACTATGTGGCTGCTGAACAGGAGTTGTTTCACTCTTTGGTGCAGCAGAAGGTGTTGCATTGTATGAGAACTTCTTAGCTGTGCTTCCCATACCAAAAGGTGTTGCCTTTGGTGCTGGTGTTGAATCGCCAATACCTGTTGCCATTACTGTAATTGAACATTCATCAGGGTATGAATCATCATATCTTACACCGAAGATAATGTTTGCATCATCACCTGCAAGTTCCTGTACATAGCTTGCAGCTTCATTAGCTTCAAATAAGCTAACATCACCAGTAATGTTGATAATAACATTCTTTGCTCCATCGATTTTTGTTTCAAGAAGTGGAGATGTAACAGCCTGCTGAACTGCATCTGAAGCCTTCTCATCACCGCTTGCTTCACCGATACCAATATGAGCAATACCTGCATCTCTCATAACTGTCTGAACGTCAGCAAAGTCAAGGTTAATTAATGCAGGTACATTAATTAAGTCTGTAATACCCTGAACTGACTGCTGTAATACTTCATCAGCCTTCTTTAATGCTTCAGGCATTGTTGTTCTCTTATCTACGATTTCTAATAATTTATCATTTGGAATTACAATAAGTGTGTCTACGTTTGGCTTTAATCTTTCAATACCTGCTAAAGCATTGTTCATACGTGCCTTTGATTCAAATCTGAAAGGCTTTGTAACTACACCTACTGTAAGAGCTCCCTGCTCTCTTGCTACACGTGCTACAACAGGTGCTGCTCCTGTACCTGTTCCACCACCCATACCACATGTTACGAATACCATATCGGCACCCTTTAATAACTGTGCTAATTCTTCTACGTTCTCTTCTGCAGCTGCTTCACCAACTTCAGGCTTAGCTCCTGCTCCAAGACCTTTTGTTATCTTCTCACCAATCTGTAAAGTTGTTGGTGCCTTACTTCTTTTAAGTACCTGTGCATCAGAATTAATTGCAATAAATTCAACTCCTCCGATGTTTTCATCTATCATTCTATTTACGGCATTGTTTCCTGCTCCACCAACGCCTACAACTATAATCTTTGCTACTGCTTCGCTTTCGTTTGTAGTAATTTCTAACAAGAGTACATCCTCCTTTGTCTCACTTAAAATTTAGTTTGCCTCTTAAAATAGAGACATAATATTAGCCATATACATTATATAATATAATTTTTTTCTAAAAATAGCAATACCTTTATTTCTTTTTTTCTTCACTTTTTTTCAAAGTGTAACTTCCATCTTCACTGGCATGTTTCATGTTTAAAGTTCCTTTGTACTTTATAACATTTTTGTACATGTCATTAAAATCCTTTAATTTCTTGTCCAGATTTGTTTTTTTGCCAAGCTGAACTTTCACATTTTTTATGTTCATTGTCACTTCATTGTTTTTGTTTATGGAATACTGTTTTACTTTGTAATTGTAAGCTTCCACTGATGAAGTAACTGTCAAAATTGTTTCTAAAGACTTTTCATCTTTTACTTTTATTTTTTTGAAAAGCTTTAATTCTGTAGCTTCCAATCCCTTAACCGGAACAATATCTTTTATTTTTTCATCAGATATTTTAAGAATTGTACCATTCTCATCAAAGTAATAATATAATTTATCCTTTTTGATGTATCCCTGTAACTTCTTTTCATATCCTGTTATTTTCACTTTTGATGGCGATAAAAGTTTTACTTTATATTCCTCATACAACTCAAGGGGTGTATTTTCCCCAATTAAACTTTTAAACCAAAAGACCAATGTGTTATCAATCTTTTGTTCACTCATGTAAGCATTCACTTCCTGATCTGTAAACTGGCCCAAATCAGAAGTACATGTAACGCTTTGCAACTTAAATCCAAATATACCAATTAAGATTAAGGCAACAATAATTACAATTACCAAAAAAGAAACTTTAACCCATTTTTTTAATTTTCTGCGTCTGTGTTTTTTTCTTCCTCTTCTTTTCTCCTGACTCATAATGACTCCTTACATTTAACGAATCCTCTTTATTCTTCTTGAAACTGATAAAACCATTGCCATTTCTATCATCAAAAACATTAACGACGTTCCACCATAACTTATAAATGGTAAGGATACACCTGTATTTGGTATAAAGTTAGTAACAACGGCTATATTAAGAACAACCTGTATTGAAATATGTGCAAGCACACCAACTACCACCATTGAGCCAAACAAATCTGATGCATTACTTGCAATATATCTCATCCTTCTAATTAAGAAAATAAACAATGCAATAATACACAAAGCTCCAAAAATACCAAGTTCCTCACATATAATGGAAAAAATCATATCGTTAGAGGCTTCAGGAACGTACCCTAATTTCTGAGCACTGTTTCCTAATCCTTTACCAAATAAGCCACCGGAACCAATTGCATATAGCCCCTGCATTACCTGATAACCACCTTTATCCATGTACGCTTCCGGATTTCTCCAAACAGCAATTCTGCTAAATCTAAATCCTAAGTCAGAGAATTCTCCGAGAAAAAACAGCGATACAACACCAACACCTATTCCGGCTGCGATTATCCCTGTAAAAAATTTGCAGGCACCTGCAACAATTAGCATTACAGCTCCTATTCCTAAAACAATAATTGCGGAACTTAAGTTAGATGTAACAACAAACAACACTGCCGCCCCAAAAATACTTATGCTGTAAATCTGCCAACAAATCTTACCATGTTTTAAAGCATCCCTACCACATTTAGATAGCAAAAACGCCGTTAAAAGAATAACTGATATTTTAACCAACTCAGCAGGCTGAAAAGATACAATTTTCAAGTCCACCCATCTTCTTGCACCGTTTGCCTCGATTCCCATTGGTGTTAAAACGAGAAAAACACTTACTATGGATGCCCCGTAGATGATTTTGCTGAACTTCTTTAAAATTCTATAGTCAAAAAATATCATTGGTATCATTACAACTAATCCCATAGCTGTGGCAATTAGCTGATTTTTCAAAAAATATATTGAGCTATTATATTTATTTAATGCTGTATAAGAACTTGCACTGTACAAAAGCACGTAGCCTAAAAGCATTATAAAAATCCATACAAATAGCAAACTATAGTCGAAATAACCACTTCTTCTTTTTCTATTTAATTGTTGTTCATCTGATTTGGAAACCTGATTATTTTCTTTATTCAATATACTTACCCCAAGTTCTATTTTAATTTCTTAACATAATCCTTGAACATATCACCACGCTGCTCATAACTGTCAAACATATCCCAGCTTGCACATGCAGGTGACAATAAAACTGCATCTCCCTGCTGTGCATTTTTCTTACATTCATCTATTGCTTCTTCTAAAGATTTTGTAAAAATAATATTTTCAAAACCATATTTTTTTGCTGTGTCAGCAATCTGGTTAGAAGTTTCACCAAGTAAAACCAAGCATTTAACTTTGCCTTCTAATTCTTTTGCCCATTCGTCAAAAGTAACTTTCTTGTCATAGCCGCCTGCTATTAAAACAGTTGGACGTGTCATTGCCTGAATTGCTTTTATGGATGCATCTGTATTTGTTCCCTTAGAATCATTATAGTAAATAACATCATCAATTGTATCTACATATTCTATTCTGTGAGCTACTGCTTTAAACTTTTTGATTGCTTCTTTAATCACAGCATCAGGAACTCCCATATTAACTGAAATTCCAATTGCTGCCATAATATTTTCAACATTATGAATACCTACAAGTGTTGTGTCCTCTGTTGTTGTAATAACACGTTTTTCTCCATTTTCAGCGTACATAATATTTTTTCCGTCTAAATAAACGCCTTCTTCTAATTTGTTTTTGCTGCTAAACCAAACAATTTTATTTTTAAGTTTTGGCGCATATTCTCTTAATATTTCATCTTCATAATTAAGAATAATCGGCTGATTTTCGTCCTGATTCATTGCAATACTCATTTTTACATTTGTATAACATTCCATTGTATAATGACGGTTCAAATGGTCCGGAGTAATATTTAATACAGCACTTACATCCGGTTTAAATGTATGTATTGTCTCTAACTGGAAACTGCTTATTTCTGCAACTGTCACTGTATCTTCTGTAGAATCAAAAGCTGTTAATGTATACGGTGTTCCAATGTTACCAACTACATTTACATCCTTATAATATGCTGCTAAAATTTCTCCAACCAAAGCTGTTGTTGTAGTTTTTCCGTTAGTTCCTGTAATCGTTGCAAGTCTTCCTTTTCCTACAACGTAGGCAAGTTCAACTTCGCCCCAAATTGGTACATTATTATCTCTTACATCATTTACAAAAGGAGCATCAATAGCAATACCCGGACTTAATATCATAAGGTCAAATTGCTTTATAACATCTTCTTTTAATTCTCCAAGAATTACATCAACATTTTCTTTATTATCTAATTTTGCCAAAATATCTTCTTTGTTTAGTTTTACATTTCCATCATAAATTGTAACAACTGCGCCTACCTTTTTTAAAAGGTTTGCAGCACCTATACCGCTTTTTCCTGAACCTGCAACTAATACTTTTTTGTTCTTAAGTTCCATAACATTACTCCTCATCTGCTAAATTATCACCATTTATATTCTATTATTTTATAATGCTAAATATCCAATTAAACATAACATTGCTGTAGCAATTGCAAAAGCTGCCACAACCTGAGTTTCTGCATAACCGCTTTCCTGAAAATGATGATGAATCGGTGCCATTTTAAACACTCTTCTTCCTTCACCATATTTTTTCTTTGTGTACTTAAACCAGCTTACCTGAATTATGTCTGACAATGATTCAAGTAAATATATACATGCCACAATTACTATAAAAATTGGCATTTTAAGCATAAATGCCATAGATGAAACAAAACCACCTAAAGCAAGTGAACCTGTATCACCCATAAATACTCTTGCAGGATATACGTTGTATAAGAAAAATCCAAGTAACGCTCCAACAAAAGCTGCTGAAATTGGCTCTAAACCTGATTTTGTTCCTGCAGCTACTGCTGTAAAGAACACTGCAATTATAACAGTAACACTTGTTGCTAAACCATCAAGACCATCTGTTAAGTTTGCTCCATTTACAGTTCCTAAAACAGCTATAAATAAAAATGGAATAAATAACCACATTGGCATTGTCACTTCCATTCCGTTTGTAAAAGGAATAATTGTAGCTGTTCCAAGACCTGAATATTTAACTATATAGAAACAGAAAATTGCTGTTACAACAATCTGTGCAACTAGTTTCTGAATTTCTGTTAAACCTAAATTACGTTTTTTTACAACTTTTATATAATCATCTAAAAAGCCTATAATACCGAAACCTATAACCATAAACAAAACCGGTACTATTCTTGTGTTCTTGCAAACGAACATAAAAATAAGAGATGTGACAATAACACTTGCAAGAATAATCATGCCACCCATAGTTGGTGTACCTGACTTACTTTGATGTGATTTTGGTCCTTCCTCTCTTATGTACTGTCCAAATTTTAATTTTTTAAGCATGGGTATTACTATAGGACATAAAATAACACTTACTGCAAAAGAAATAATAATTGCTGCGATGATAGTTGTACTTGTACTCATTTTACTCTCCTTGTTTCTTTTCTTCCAACCAATATGGAAGAATATTTTTGTATAACTCACTTATTACCGGAGCAGCAACCTGCCCACCATAATATATCCCCTTTGGTTCATCAATAATTGCCATTGCTATTATTTGTGGATTATCTGCCGGAGCAAAACCCATAAAAGATGCTATGTATTTTCCTGAACCTCTTGGCAGTTTCTGCGAAGTTGCAGTTTTCCCTCCAACCTTGTATCCTTCCACTTTTCCTTTGCTTCCGGTTCCTTCTGAAACTACTTTTTCTAGGATAAATTTCATTGTATCTGATGTTTTTTTAGATACAACGTTGTTCTTATTTTTGTACTTAAATTGTTTTACAACTTTTCCATTGCTGTTTATGGCTTTAACACCAAAATGAGGTGTGACAATTTTTCCACCATTAACCACTGCACTTGCTGCAACAAGATACTGCATAGGTGTAATCTGAAACGACTGTCCAAAAGACATTGTTGCCAGTTCAACGTTACCAACATTTTTCAGCTTATGAATAATTGTTGAGGCTTCCCCCGGCAAGTCAATTCCCGTTTTGTTCATTAGCCCTAATTTTCTCATTTGCTCATAAAACTTTTCCTTGCCTACCTTTAATCCTACGTCTATAAAAACCGGATTGCAGGAATTCATAACTCCCTGTAGGAAATTTTCACTTCCATGACCTGTTGTTTTATGACACCTTATTCTTCTATCGTCCACAATCCTAAAGCCCGGACAGCTAAATCTTGTGTCCATTGTCACCTGATTATTTTCCAAAGCTGCTGTGGAAGTTATTACTTTAAATGTAGAACCCGGTTCATAAGTATCATTAATACATTGATTTCGCCACATTCTATTAAGTAAATCCTGTTTTTCTTTAGAAGAAAATTTTTCATTAGTTGTATAATTTAAGTTGTATGGTTTATTTAAATCAAACTCAGGTGCATTGACCATAGCCAATATTTCACCGTTGTTCGGATTCATTGCAATAATTGAAACATAATTTGCTTTTTTCACTTCTAAGGTTTTGTAGGCAATCTGTTCAGCATACTGCTGGATATTCAAGTCAATGGATGTTACCAGACTATTACCTGTTACAGGTTCCCTTCTTTGTTCAAGAGCATTTTTCATTTCAATGCCTCTTGAATCTGTTGGTGTTAAAATAGTCCCATCTTTTCCTTTCAGATACTTTTCATATTGAATCTCCAAGCCAATAATCCCCTGATTATCAGAACCTGTAAACCCTAAAACTTTTGAACCTAAACCTCCATAAGGATAATACCTTTTATAATCTTCGTCAACCTTTACCCCTGACAAATTATATTTTCTGATTTTATCACCTACCCTTTTAGGTACATTAGATTTTATTTTTTCTCTTACACTTATTTTGTTTACTTTTTTAGAGACTTCGCTTTTGGAAAGCTCTAATTCTTTTGTTAGTATTTCTATGATTTTTTCAGGTTCTTTAATTTGGTTATATATAACAGAAACGGTACACACTGTCTTATTACTTGCAATGACCTTACCGTTTCTATCTAAAATTTCCCCTCGTGGAGCCTTTATTCTTCTTTCTCTTTCCTGAACCTCAACGGCTCTTTTCGTATAATATTGGGATTTAAAGACCATTAAATATACTAATTTTCCTGTTACCAAAACTAAAAATAAAATTATTCCCCAAACATAAATCAGTAATAATTTTCGGTTAATTGTTTTAACTTTATTCAAATTACCGCTTCCAGAATGTTTTTTATAATTCTATTCTTTTTCTGTTTTTTCTATTCCCATATATGGCAATACCTGTTTCATAATGTATGTCCAAAATTCTGTGTTGTACGCTGTTGCTTCTGTATTATCCTTTGGGCTATCCATAATTGTATAACATACAACCTGTGGATTTTCACAAGGAACACAACCTATAAATGAAAGAATATACTGATTTTTAATTCTTCCTTTTACCTTACCTGATGTGTATACTTTCTCGGCTGTACCTGTTTTTCCACCAACAGTATATCCCGGTATGGCTGCTGTTTTACCTGTACCTGTTAATACTACTTCTCTTAAACATTTCTTTATAAATTCAGAAGTATCTCTTGTTACAGTTTCTTTTATTAATGTTTTTGAATAGTTTTTAACTAAATCACCATTTTCTGTTACCACCTGTTTTACCACATGTGGTTCATAATAATAACCTCCATTAATTAATGAAGAAAATCCTGACACCATCTGTATCATGTTTACTGTAAAGTTCTGACCAAATGAGTTTGTTGCAAGGTCCACAGCATTCATGCCACTTTTCTTATCATAAACAATACCTCTTGTTTCACCTGGTAAATCAATTCCGGTTTTCATGCCAAAACCAAATCTTTCCTGATACTGCTGGAATAATGATGTGCCTAACTTTCTACCAATAAACATCATGTAATCGTTACATGACTGTGCTACCGCTGTCTTAACATCAATTAATCCATGACCACTTTTATCGTGACAGTCAATTGTGTATATGTCTACTTTTTCATGACCATCACATGTGAATTTTGTTTTCTGATTAATTGAATTTTCCTCAATTCCCGCAGCCACTGTAAATGGTTTAGCTGTAGAACCTGGTTCAAATGAATCTGTAATACAGAAGTTATTCCAAATTTCATTTAAGGCTTCTGACTTTTTCTTTCTTGAAAACTTGTCCCACTGTGCCTTTGTATAACCTGCAGGCCTTTTCGTAGGATTATTCAAATTAAAAGTAGTGTCATCACCCATTGCCAATATTTCACCTGTATTTGGATCTGCAATAACAACTGCCAGTCTTTTAGGATTGTATTTCTTCATATATTTTTTCATGGCATTTTGAACAATTCTTTGTATGTTCATATCTATAGAAGAAATAACGTTGTTTCCATTAGTAGCGTCTTTAACTACTGTTTCCATATTATTTTCAGCATCCATATAGCCATATTCACGCCCTGCAGTTCCGTTAAGCTGTTCTCCGTAACTGCTTTCAATTCCCATTGATGCCTCATTATTCAGGTTGGAATATCCAAGAACACTACATGCTAATGTATTATACGGATACATACGCTTGTAGTTCTTTTCGAACCAGACACCTTTCACATTACTTGCTGTTTCCTTTTCTTCTTTTGTTTTAGCAAGTTTTCCTGCAACATAATCCTGAAACTCTTCTATTTCCTCATATTTTAATTCTTTTTTTGCCACCCAATAACTGCTGTTTTTTCGCTCCTTAATACTTGTTATCAAGTCTTCCTTATTAAAATCAAAATATTTAGTTAAAGCTTCCACTGTTGGCTCTAAATATTTATTGTCTTCACTATTCATGATTAATTTTGAGTCAATTACAAGATTATAAACCATAACGCTTGTTGCAAGCACATTACCGTTTCTGTCTTTTATATCACCACGTTTAAAGGGTATAACCCTGCTGGTAAAGCTCTGCTGTTGTAACACCTGAATTGAATAAGTATTACCTTTTGCCACATTTATATATGCAATTTTTCCGCATAATACAAGTAAAAATCCGACAATTATTACATAAATAATTCCCAGATTTCTACCCATTCTCTTATTAAATCTTAATCTTGGTTTTTTCCTTCTTACTTGTCTTCTCTCACTCATAATTACTTTCTTGGTATATCTCCATACTGTAATGTATATCCACTGTCACTTGCCTTGTAAGTAGATATCTGTTTGTCAGTTGCCTGTTTCATACCTAACTTAGTTGTTGCCACTTTGTAAACATGGTCAACATTAACATAGCTGTTAATTGAATAATTTAACGCATTATTCTGTGACTGCACTGTGCTAATCTGACTTTTTAACTGTGAGATACTGTCTCTTGTTGCTGTAATGTTTGACTGCATGTGTAAATAACTTACACTCATAACCAAACACACCATTGTTACAATTGCAAAAAAAACAACTAAAGGTGCACTCATTGCTAGTCCTTTAATTTCTTCCTGTTCAACTGTATGTCTTTTGTGTTTTCTCTGTACCT
The DNA here is from genome assembly GCF_057858645.1 of Eubacterium sp. NCBI lineage: Bacteria > Bacillati > Bacillota > Clostridia > Eubacteriales > Eubacteriaceae > Eubacterium > Eubacterium sp. Next base: position 72,935 of record NZ_DBLZZO010000006.1, on the reverse strand, counting down.
CAATCTGTTCTCTACTTGGTACAGACTGAGTTGCTATATTACCATAAACAAATTCACTTGTATAACTGCTTCTTACCCCGTTCATATTTAACACCTTTCAAATATCCTTAGCTTTGAGCTTTTTGCCCGCTTATTTTCTTCTATCTCATCTTCTGATGGAATAATTGGTTTTCTTGTTATAACTTTTCCTTTTGACTTTTTCCCACAAACGCACACTGGGAAATTTGGTGGACAAGTACATGGATTTTCATTTTCCCTGAACTTTGTCTTAACAATTCTGTCCTCTAGTGAATGAAAAGTTATAATACAAATTCTTCCATTTGGTTTTAACAAATCAATCATCTTATCAATAGATTCTTTTAATACTGTTAATTCCTGATTAACTTCAATTCTAATAGCCTGAAATGTTTTCTTGGCAGGATGTCCACCCTTTGCCTGAACCTTCATTGGAATAGCTCTTTTAATCACTTCACTTAATTCCTTTGTAGTTTCTAAAGGCTTTTCCTTTCTGGCTAAAACAATATGTTTTGCAATGTTCTTTGCAAATTTATCTTCTCCGTAGTCTTTTATTATTTTAAATAATTCATTTTCGCTGTAAGTATTTACAACATCTGCTGCTGTAAGTTCCTGTCTTGTGTCCATTCTCATATCAAGAGGTGCATCTGATTTATAAGAAAAACCTCTTTCTAAATTATCTAACTGATATGAGGAAACTCCTATATCTAAAAGTATGCCGTCTACTTTTTCTACATTTAATTCTTTTAGTACCTTATCAATTTCACAATAATTACTTCTTACTAATGTAATTTGATTTTCAAATTCTTTTAAACGCTCTCCTGCTGCTTTTAAAGCCTCTCCATCCTGATCTATACCAATCAGTCTTCCCTTCGGTGACAGTCTCTTTAATATTTCGTATGAATGACCACCACCACCTAATGTTCCATCAACATATATTCCGTCAGGTTTTATATCTAAGCCATCAATGGTTTCATCCAAAAGAACTGATATGTGTTTGAAATCCATATTGACCTTCTTTCCATTACTTAATTTTTATACTCCAAGACCTGCCATGTAATCTGCCAAATCTTCAATCTTCTCTTCTGCGTCTTCACTTAACAGATATTCATCCATCTGTTCATTCCACTTATCTATATCCCAAATTTCAATGTGATCACCTACGCCAACCCAGACAACCTGGCTTGTTAAAGATGCGTAGTCCCTTAATGTTGAAGGTACAAGCACACGTCCCTGCTTGTCCGCATCAAGGGCTTCCGCACCACCGAGGAAAAATCGATTGAAACTTCTTACCTTTTTGTCGGTAAATGGTAAACTACTAAGCTTTTCCTGTAAAGCTTTCCATGTGGTTTCAGGGTATGCAAAAAGACACTTGTCAATACCTCTTGTAACAACAAGTCTTTCGGCAAGATTATCTCTTATCTTTGAAGGGATAACTGTTCTGCCTTTAGTATCCATTTTTTGAGTTTGTTCACCTGTAAACATATAACTCACCTACTCTTGTCTTCTGCTTAATTCTTAATATTTTCACCACTTTTTACCACTTTATGGGTAAAATTCACCACTCATAGGTAAATTCTATACCATTTCCATCACTATTGCAACCATTTTTTTATTTTTTATGAAATTAATTTTGTGGTATTTTCTCCCACAAATAGGGCTGTTTTTCTATTTTTCACATGATAATTTACGCCTGGTGGGGAAATTTTCCTATTTTTTCATATTTTTGTGGGGAAAAATATTTTTTAACCATTTCTGTGCAAAAATAAAAAATATAGTTTTCCCCTAAGCTTGACAAATAGCAAAAAAAGAAAAACTGTCAGGTCGACTTACACACTAGGTGTTATCAACATAACAGTTTCTCTTTTCAGTTATTTCTTATTTAATTTCTTATTTAATTTTTAATTCAGTTTATAATCTACTTTATATCATTTATTATTTTTTTCATATTTTTATTACTGTTGTGCTCTTTTTATCTGCACACGTTTAACAATTATTATAGTCAGTGCTACCGCCGCAACTACTATTGACAATGCCTGAGATACCGGCCACCCCGTTACAGGCATTATTAACTGGTCTGTTCTCATGCCTTCTATAATGGCTCTGCCTGTTCCATAGCCAAGTAAATACCATAATAAAATCTCGCCATCAAATTTTTTCTTTTTTCTGAAAGTAAGCATTAATATTAGAACACACAGGTTCCAAAGGGATTCGTATAAAAATGTTGGTTGTACCTGTATATATCCTATTTCACTTAATGTTTTGCCTTTCAATGTTTCCATCCCCTGTCTTACTGCATCAGGCACCTGAGATATGCTGTATTTATCACCGAAGAATATTTTCATCATTAATGGGCTGGAGTCTTTTGCTACCCCACCGAAAGCTTCTCTATTAAAGAAGTTGCCCCATCTTCCTATAATCTGTCCAAGTATTAAACCGTATACTGCAGTGTCTGCAATTTTTTTAAACGAAATTTTTTTCACCCTTGTATATATTAAACATACAAGTACCCCTGCTATTACACCACCGTAAATTGCAAGTCCACCTTCTCTTATATTTAATATTTCGTTTGGATGTTTTCCATAATAATCCCAACTGAAAATTACATAATATAATCTTGCTCCGATTACACTAAAAATAATGGCATATAATGCAAAATCAATGTATTCGTTATAGTCCTGACCTGAAGTCTTTGCTATATAACAAACAAGTGCAATGCCTAAAATCATACCCAGGGCAATTATGCACCCGTAAAAAGCGATATCCACCCCAAAGAAATTAAAACTCTTAGGTAAATTTTCTATATTAATGTGTAAATTTGGAAATTGAATGTCCATGTGTCTCTCCTTATTTTTGCTAATTATCTCACATTACAACATATATAAGATTCATATTTATGGTAAATAACTAATCCTTATACGGGAACAGAAACTTCGTATTGCAAGATCACCTTTTTCTGTTTTTTATCTTATCAGTTACAGGAAATATATTCAACCCCAAGCAAATATTATTGCCCACCCTACCATAACTATTAATATCTATTATTGTGCATTGCCCCACTTGTAAAAATATGATAAACTTACCTTTGGTATTACCAAAGAATGGAGGAACAAAAAATGAAATTAGGTATAGTTGGTTTACCAAATGTAGGTAAAAGTACTTTATTTAATTCTTTAACAAAAGCCGGTGCTGAATCAGCAAACTACCCTTTTTGTACTATTGATCCAAATGTAGGTGTTGTTTCTGTTCCGGATGAGAGATTAGATAAATTAACAGCAATGTACAACTCAGCAAAAACTATTCCTGCCGTAATCGAATTCGTTGATATTGCAGGACTTGTAAAAGGAGCTTCAAAAGGTGAAGGTTTAGGAAACCAGTTCCTTGCTAACATTCGTGAAGTTGATGCTATCGTACATGTTGTAAGATGTTTTGAAGACACAAACGTTATCCATGTAGACGGAAGCGTTGATCCTATTAGAGATATTGAAACAATTAATCTTGAATTAATTTTCTCTGATGTTGAAATATTAGAAAGAAGAATTGCAAAGACAACAAGAGGCGCAAGAAATGACAAGGTACTTGCAAAAGAACTTGATTTCCAGCAAAGAATGAAGAAATTCCTTGAAGATGGAAATCTTGCTATTAAATTTGAAACTGAAGACGAAGATGAACTTGCATGGCTTCAGGAATATAACTTATTAACAGCTAAGCCTGTTATTTTTGCAGCTAACGTTTCAGAAGATGATTTAGCTGATGATGGCAACTCAAATAACCATGTTGCCGCTGTTAGAAAATTTGCAGCAGACAATAACTGCGAAGTTTTTGTTATTAGTGCAGAAATCGAACAGGAAATTGCAGAACTTGACGACGATGAAAAGCAAATGTTCTTAGAAGACTTAGGCATTAAGCAGTCAGGATTAGATAAATTAATTCAGGCAAGCTACTCTCTTCTTGGACTTATCAGTTACCTTACTTCAGGCGAAGATGAAACAAGAGCCTGGACAATCAAGAAAGGAACTAAAGCTCCACAGGCTGCCGGCAAAATCCATACTGATTTTGAAAGAGGCTTTATTTGTGCAGAAGTTGTTGCCTACGATGACTTAATTAAATGTGGTTCTATGAAAGATGCAAAAGAAGCCGGTTTAGTTGGTCTTCAGGGTAAAGACTATGTTGTAAAAGACGGCGACGTTATTACATTTAGATTTAATGTTTAATTATTATGTAGTAGAATTTTCCGAAAATTTACTATTATATAATAGAGGATGTTGTTTGCGACATTCTCTCCATTACATAAAAAGCGTAAGATTAACATTTCTAATCTTACGCTTTTTATGTAATATTTTTTCTTTTTCATATCTAAAAAACTTTATGAGCCACTACCTTCTATTCCACTTAAAAGACTACAATAAAGCACATCTATAATAGAGTACGCTGTACTAACTCATGTTATCTTATCTAATATTTATTTTACATTTTCAAAGATTTCTTTAAAGTTTTTAATATTTCCTTCCACATCACCTTTGTATACTGCCGAACCTGCAACTATTACATTGGCACCTGCTTTAATTGGTGTTTCAACATTAGCTGTTGTAATTCCACCATCTACCTGTATAAGTAAATCTTTATTTTCTAAATTTGCTTTTTCTCTAATTACTTTTACCTTGTCTGTACAATCATCTATGTATGACTGACCACCGAATCCCGGATGTACTGTCATTACTAAAACCATGTCAACATCATTAATGTATGGGAACACTTCTTCTGCTTTTGTTTCAGGATTTATCGCCAAGCCCACTTTCATGCCCTGTTTTTTGATTTCATCAATAGTTTCTTTTACGTTCTCACAGGCTTCCACATGTATTGTAAGCAAATCTGCGCCTGCAGCTTTAAATTCTTTAATATATCTGATTGGTTCCTTTATCATCAAGTGTACGTCAAAAAATTTTGAGGTGTAACTTCTGATTGCCTTAATAACAGGCATACCAAAAGAAATATTTGGAACGAAAATTCCATCCATAACATCCACATGAATCCAATCGCAGCCACCTACATCGATTCTTTTTACGTCCTGTCCTAAATTTGCAAAATCTGCTGATAAAATTGATGGTGATAATTTAATCATAATTCTCTCCTTATTTATTTCTTATTTTAATATCTCTGTTTTTCCATTTCTTTTAATTCATTATACATTAAAATATAATTATCATATCTTGACTGTGCAATTTTGTTTTCCTCTAAAGCATCCTTTATAGCACAGTCTGGCTCGTTATTGTGAGCGCAACCTACAAAACGACAATTATTAAGATGTTCTCCAAATTCTGGGAAACAGTCCTCTAACTTTTCTTTTGTCATTCCCGGAACAAACAGTGAACTAAATCCCGGCGTGTCAAACACAAATGTATCCTTGTCAATCTCAAACATTTCAGAATGTCTTGTTGTATGACGGCCTCTTCCTATTTTTTCACTTACACTTCCTGTTTCCATTGTGTAATCTTTTGTCAATGCGTTGAGCATTGAAGATTTTCCAACACCTGAAGGACCTGCAAAAACAGTTGTCTTTCCCTTCAGGAGTTCTTTTACTTTATGCACGCCTTCGTCTTCTGTGGCACTGGCAAATATTACTTTGTATCCGGCAAGGTTATAAATATTTTTCAGATAATCCATATATTCTTCATTGCCAATATCTTTTTTATTGAAGCATATAATAGTTTCAATATTCTGATACTCCATCATTACAAGAAATCTGTCTAGAAGATTCAAATTAGGATCCGGTTGTTTTACTGCAAAAACTATCATAGCCTGATCTATGTTAGAAACAGCCGGTCTTATTAATTCATTTTCTCTTTCTTTTATTAAAGTTATATTACCTTTTTTCTTTTCCTCATCAATAATGTCAATTTCAACATTGTCGCCTACTAACGGTTTTATCTTTTTATTTCGGAAAACGCCTTTTGCCTTACACTCGTATATATTTTCCTCTGCTATTACATAATAAAATCCCGCTATTCCTTTTATTATCTTGCCCTGCTTTTTAATAATATCACCCTCACTTGTATTTAATAAATAATATACTGTGACGAATCACCTATACTTAATATAAATAATCTGCCTTGACAAATCACTTGTGCATATTATAAATATCCACCTTAGCAAATTATATGTTTGTGTATTTTAGTTTCACATAGATAAGTCCACCCTTACGGGTGGGCTTTTCTATTTAAATTTAACTGTATCTTTCTTTACACTCTTTCCATTTACGAACAACTCAATAGTAGCTTTCCCCTTTGTTTCGCTGGTTAAGTCCATTGTGTAATCTCCATCCCACTTAGAAACATCTGAGTATTTTTTGTCTACTTTCTGTAAAACTTCGTCAACAGCAACACTTACAACACCTTCTGTAATAGGATTTCCATCAGAGTCAACTAAATCTTCCAAAGCAAATGTATATGTTGCCTTGTACTCTTCCGGATTTTCCGGTCCTTTACTTACTACTAAACCTATTGTAGCCCCTGATGGGATTGAAGTACCGGCTTTAAGAGTCTGTCTGATAACAATTCCTTTTTCAATTTTTTCATCGTAAACTTCTCTAACAGCACCAATGCTAAATCCTGATGATGAAATCTTAGCTTGAGCTTTTCCCTGTTCCATTCCTACTAAATTAGGCACTGTGTATACACTCTGATTATTGCTTACTGTTCTTCCTCTACTTACTTTTAAAGTAACAATACTGTTCTTTGAAACAGATGCTCTTTCTGATGGTGAACATGAAATAACCACATCAATACTTCTGTCACTGTATTCATATACAACCTCAGTTTTAAGACCTGCTTTTTTGATTGTATCTTTGGCTGTTTCCAATGAAGAATTTACAATACCTGATGGAACTGTAATTTTCTTTGCTCCCTTACTTACTACCAAAGTAACTGTTTCGTTTCTATCAACCATTTTTCCTGAATCAATAGACTGTGAAACAATTGTATCTTTAGGATAAATATCGCTATATACATAATTTGAATCATATTTATATCCTAAGTAGTTTTTATGAAGTAATTGTTCTGCATCATCTAAAGTCTGACCTAAAACATTAGGTACAATAGTCTTATCTGATGGAACAGTTGAAACCTCTACTGTTTCTGCTTTTTTTGCGAAATCAAAATTATTATCACTAATAAATAATGTTGCTACTACAGTTGCAATTAATAAAGCGATAATTCCAATAATAATTCCACCAACAGACACAATTCTGTCCATTTTAGGATTTAATTTATCAATATCGTTTTCGTCATCTAAAGTATCTTCAACTGTATCTTTTCTATTATCACTTGAGCCTTTTCTAATTTGGTTAATTTCATCATCTGTAATCATGACTGTTGAACCACCAATGTTTGATGTGTCCAACTGTACAAAATCAACATTTGGTTCTGCCAAAGCTCTTTTTAAATCTGATATAAGTAATGATATCTTTGGATATCTCCTGTCAGCTTTGTTCTGTGTACATTTAAGAATAATCTTCTCAATGCTTACAGGCACCGTTGGTACATATTCACGTACACTTGGCACATTGCTCTGAATATGCTTAAGAGCAATTGACACAGTTGATTCTCCGTCAAAAGGAACGCGACCTGTGTACATTTCAAACATTGTAATACCAAGGGAATATATGTCACTTTTCTCGTCAACATATTGTCCGCCTGCCTGTTCAGGAGATATATAATGCACAGATCCCATTGCATTTCCGTTAATTGTATTGGCAGATGCTGCCCTTGCAATACCGAAATCTGTTACTTTTACCTTACCTTCTCTGGATATTAAAATATTCTGTGGTTTAATATCCCTATGAACAATTTGATTGTTATGGGCACACTCAATTCCGTTGGCAATCTGGATTGCTATGCTAATTGTCTCTCTAAAAGAAAGCTTGCCCTTTTTCTCAATATATTTTTTTAAAGTTATGCCTTCAATAAGTTCCATAACTATGTAATATAGTCCATCATCTTCACCTACATCATATACATTTACAATGTTAGGGTGAATAAGACTTGCAGCTGACTGTGCCTCTACTCTGAATTTTGATACAAAATTCTTATCTTTGCTATATTCTGATTTTAATACTTTTATAGCAACATTTCTGTTTAATTTATGATCTTTTGCTTTATAGACATCAGACATACCACCTGCTCCAACAGGATTAATAATCTCATATCTGTTATTTATAAAATTCCCTTTTTCCAACATAGTTTTACTCCTTGCCCAATACAGGTTGTATTAGAATTGCTGATATATTATCCTTTCCACCATTCTCATTTGCCTGATCAATCAATGCTCTTACTGCATCCTCGATTCTTTCGTTTTTGGTTACTATCTTTTTAATTTCATAGTCCTCAACCATATTTGTAAGACCATCTGAGCATAGCAAAAGCTTCTCACCGTCTGATATTTCTATTTCAAAAATATCAGGTGTTGCAGTTCTGTCATCTGCCACCCCTATAGCTTTTGTTATTACATTCTTTTTGTAATGAGTTTTTGCTTCCTCCTTGTCAATCATTCCCATTCTTACCATATCTTCAACAAGAGAATGATCTCTTGTAATCTGTCTGATATCTCTACCGATTAAATATAATCTGCTATCCCCAACATTAGCAATATATACATGATTATCCACTATTGAGCACGCTACAAAAGTAGTTCCCATACCACTATAATCCTTGTTTGAAATTGCCATGTCATATATTTCTTTATTAATTGATATAATTCCTGAATCTAAAATATTTGCAGGATCTGACATATGAGTTGTACATGCATACTTTACGAACTTCTCAATTGCAGCCCTGGATGCAACGTCACCCGCCTTATGTCCTCCCATACCGTCAGCAACAATAAAAAGATTAGGGAGCTTACCTATTGGTTCAATAGATGTGAAAATACTGTCCTGATTAATTGTTCTCATTAATCCAACGTCTGTTTTTCCAAAAGCATTTATTATTTCTCTAGACATTGCTTTCCTCCTTTCTTCCTTTCATTGCCTCGTTTCTAAGCTGTCCACAGGCACCGTTAATATCTCTGCCCATTTCCCTTCTTATAGTAACATTTATCTTATTTTTTTCAACCCTGTTTTTAAACTGCTCTACTGCTTTTTTACCGGATTGAACATAATCGCGTTCTTTTATAGGATTTACAGGTATAAGATTAATATGGCAATTCATTCCTTTTACTAATCTGCATAAAGCATCGGCTTCTTCCACAGTATCATTCTGTCCGGCCACAAGACTATATTCAAAAGTAATTCTTCTGCCTGTTTTGGCAAAATAATTTTTGCAGGCATTTATTACTTCATCAATAGAATACTTATATGCAATAGGCATTAAGCTTTTTCTTGTTTCGTTGTTTGATGCATGAAGTGATAATGCTAAAGTTATTTGAAAATGCATGTCTGCCAACTCATTAATCTTCGGTACAATTCCACATGTTGAAAGTGTTATGTTTCTCTGACTGATGTTAGCTCCATTTTCATCTGAAATCATCTGAATGAATTTAACTACATTATCAAAGTTGTCCATAGGTTCCCCGCTTCCCATAAGAACTACATTGGAAACTTTTTCATTAATGTCTTTCTCAATTTCATATATCTGTCCTAACAATTCAGAAGTTGTCAGATTGCGCTCTAAGCCATTTAAAGTTGAAGCACAAAATCTACAGCCCATTCTGCAACCTGACTGTGTTGATATGCATACTGAATTACCATGATGATATCTCATAAGAACACTCTCTATTATGGAGCCGCCTTTTATTTCAAAAAGATATTTTCTTGTACCATCAATTTTCGAAATTAGAACTTCATGCTTTTTTACATTTCTAATTTCATACTGGTCATTTAATTTTTGTCTTAAGGCCTTTGATATGTTTGTCATTTCTTCAAAATCTGTAACTTTTTCTTTATGCAACCACTGATAAATCTGTTTCGCCCTAAAAGACTTTTCACCGATTTTTTCCATTTCTTCTTTTAATTCTTTCAAATTAAAAGACTTTATATCCTTCTTTTCGTCCATATTAATCCTTTATTTTTTCAAATACTGATATGAAAAATCCGTCCATGTTGTAATCTCCTGGGAATATTTGAATCATGCCATTCCCATTATCTAACTTCTTTGGAAAAAGCTCTCCAAAATCAGTTCTTCTCAATGGTAAATTTTTCTCTATCCATTCTACATTTTCATTATTTTCGTATTTGTTTACAGTACATGTACTGTAGACTAATCTACCACCTATTTTAACATACTTACATGCCTGCTCTAATATCTTTCTTTGAATTTCCACTAACTGAAAAATCTGTTTCTTAGAAACATTGTGCTTTATGTCACTTTTATTTCCAATAATTCCAAGTCCTGAGCATGGAACATCTGCAATAACAACATCTGCTTTTCCAATAGCCTCTTTGTCCTCTTTTGTTCCATCCCAAACCTTTGTTTCTATATTTTTAATTTTCATTCGGGAAATATTTTCTTTAATTAATCTTTCTTTATTCTCTGTTAAGTCTCTTGCCTGAACCGTTCCTGTTCCATTCATAAGCTGGCTTATGTGAATACTCTTCCCGCCTGGAGCCGCACAAACATCCATAACATAATCATTTTCTTTAACTCCACTTGCAAGACCTACTAATATGGAACTTTCGTCCTGTACAGTTATTATGCCATCTTCAAACAACTTTAATTTTTCAAGAGAATCGTAACCTTTAATATACAAAGCATTTCCATAAAGTTCTGATTGTTTTACGGAAATATTTTCCTTTTCAAACTCAACAATAACCTGCTTAGGTGACATCTTATTAGAATCTACTCGTATGGTTGTGTATTCATTTGTTTCATACAAACTATTTAAAATCTGTTCTGTTCTCTCAATTCCATACTGCTGGGACCACATTTCTATTATCCACATAGGAATTGAATAACACACAGACAAATATTCTTTTTTATCTTTTGGATATTCTATTTTATCAAGACTTCTTGATATGTTTCTTAAAACACCATTAACAAAACCTTTTAGCCCTGACATTTTTCTTTTATTAACAAGCTTCACTGCCTCATTGCAGGCTGCCGAGTCAGGTACATTGTTCATGTATTTAAGCTGATATACAGAAAGTCTGATTATATTTCTAATTACCTGCTTCATTTTTGAAACTTTTGTTTTTGAAAATTGATTAATAATATAATCAAGCTCTATTTGTCTTTCAATTGTGCCTTTAAACAAAACAGTTACAAATGCTCTTTTCTGTTTATCTAAATAATCGTAACTGTCTAATGTTTCTTTTAAAACAATATGACTTTTTGCTCCGTCCTCTACTTTACAAAGCATAGTTAAAACACTATTTCTTAAATTGACCTGTGGATTACCATTAGTCGTCATCTCGTCCTCCAAACAATAGGATTAATCTTAATAACTGTAAAATCGATGATGCTGCTGCCGCAACGTATGTTAAAGCTGCTGCCCCTAGTACCTTTTTGGTACATTTTAATTCTGATGTTCCAAAAATACCTGTGGATTCCAAAACTCTAATGGCTCTGTTTGACGCATTAAACTCTACAGGCAATGTGACAATTTGAAATAAAACGGCTAAAGAAAAGGCAAATATACCAATATTAATCATTGTCTGACCTGTTCCCTGTCCATAAAAGATAATACCTATAATAATTAAAACCCATGATAATCTTGAACCCCAGTTAGCAAATGGTACTAGCGCATTTCTAACGGATATTGGTGCATAGCCTTTGTTGTGCTGCATTGCATGACCACACTCATGAGCCGCCACACCAATTGCCGCTACACTTGTGCTTCCGTAAGTTGCATCTGACAAACTTAATACCTTTGTTGATGGGTTATAGTTATCTGTAAGATTACCTGAAATATGTCTGATTGACACATCATATATCCCCTGTGATTCCAAAATTCTCTGTGCTGCCTGAGCACCTGTCATTCCCGAATTGCTTCTCACTCTTGAATATTTATTAAATGTTGAATTAACATGAGCCGATGCTGCCAGACATAAAGCCATGCCAATAATAATCAAAATATATGTTGGATCAAAATAAAAACCGTAAAGCATACAACTACCTCCTGTTTAAAACTTCATATAGTTTAACCTAATTTCGTAGAATTTATTTTATATCCATTTAAAAAGGATACAACGTCCATTCTTTTCTTCCCCTGTAACTGTAATTCCTTAATGTCCAAATAGCCATATGCTGTGGCAACTTTTAATGTTTTATTTGTACTAATAATTGTTCCCGGCTCTTCTGCTACTTCTTCATCTATAACATCTGCATCCCATATTTTTAATACCTTTTCATCAAGATATGTAAATGCACTTGGCCATGGATTAAGTCCTCTGATTAGTCGCTCGATTTCTTCTGCTGACTTTGTAAAATCTATATGACCTAATTCTTTTGTGATTTTACCTGCATAAGTTGACTTATCATCATCCTGTGGAGTAGTTAATGCAGTATTATTTTCCAACTTCTCTAATGTTTCTAAAATAAGACTACCACCTGTAATTGCTAATTTATCAAAAAGACTGCCACCTGTTTCTTTTTTATCTAATTCCACAATCTTCTTGTCTATTATGTCACCTGTATCAAGTCCTTCTGCCATGTACATTGTTGTAACACCACTTTCCTTTTTGCCATCAATTACAGCCCATTGAATTGGCGCTGCTCCTCTATATTCAGGAAGCAATGATGCATGAACATTTATGCAACCGTATTTTGGTAAATCCAAAATTTCTTTTGAGAGAATCTGTCCAAATGCAATTACTACAATCACATCAGGCTTTAATTCTTTTAATACTTGAACAAATTCAGGATTCTTGACTTTTTCAGGCTGATAAACAGGTATATTTAGTTCTACCGCCTTTTCTTTTACAGGAGTAAACTGCATTTTATGTCCACGTCCCTTTGGTCTGTCCTGCTGTGTTACAACTGCCACAACCTCATGTTTGTCTGCAATTTTTTCTAAAGCCGGAACTGAAAAATCCGGTGTTCCCATAAATACTACTCTCATATACTCCTCCATTAATAAGCACAATTATATACTGTACCTTACTATTATCTGTTTTTCTCTCTGTAGTTATAAGTAACTGTCTCTGCAATTACTTATTCTTCACCTTGTAACTCTTCGTTATTGTATAAACGACCTTCTACTTTATCTACATAGATTACACCATCTAAATGGTCATTTTCATGAAGAATACATCTTGCAAGTAAGCCTTCAGCTTCCATTTCAAATTCTTCCATTTTTTCATTGTAAGCTCTGACTTTTACCCAGTTGGCTCTTGTTACCTTACCTGATTTTCCCGGTACACTAAGACAACCTTCATAATCTGTCTGACTACCGTCTCTATCTAAAATTTCAGGATTAATGAATACATATGGCACACTGTTTCCTTCTTCATCGCCACAGTCAATTACAAAAATTCTTTTAAGAATTCCAACCTGTGGTGCTGCAAGTCCAACACCATTTGCTTCATACATTGTGTCAAACATGTCGCCTATTAAAATCTTTGTTCTAAGATTAACATCTTTTACAGGCTTGCATACCTTTCTTAAACATTCTTCTCCTAATTCTCTAATATTTCTTATAGCCATTTTTATCTCCTTTACTACGCTTTAAAATCAAATTGTATATTAATTTTTTTGAATTTCTGTGAACTGTTTATAACATCTTCTAAATAATTTTTTAATTGGATAATTCCCTGTCTGCTGTCACTTTTTAAGTAAATTATTTTTCGGTATATGTCATTTATTTTTCCTACAGGTGGATCTGCCGGTCCAATAACAAACAGTTCCTTAAAATATTTATCTTTGTAATTCTTTATTATTTCCACTAAATAATTAGTAACTTCTATTAATTGCTTCTGTTCTCTTCCCTGAAGTAAAATGGAAACCATGTTCGATACCGGCGGATACTTCATAAGTTTTCTGTAAGCAATTTCTTCTTCATAGAATTCTTCATAATTTTGTCTGCCTGCTGTTTCGATGCTGTAATTGTCAGGTGAATAGGTCTGGACAATGGCAATGCCCGGCAATTCACCTCTACCGGCTCTACCTGCTGCCTGGCAAATAAGTTGAAATGTTCTTTCATTTGCACAATAGTCTGATGAATACAATGACATGTCAGCTGCAATTACACCTACTAAGGTAACTCCTGGAAAGTCATGACCTTTTACAATCATTTGTGTACCAACTAAAATATCAGCTTCTCTGTTAGCAAAGGCTGATAAAATTTCGTCGTGCCCACCTTTTTTTGAAGTTGTGTCTGCATCCATTCGCAAAACTCTTGCGTGAGGAAACATTTTCTTTACGGCAGTTTCAATTTGCTGGGTTCCTATTCCAAAGCCGCCCAAATATTTAGAACCACATTTTGGACAAAGTGTAGGCATATTTTCTGTATGACCACAATAATGGCAAACTAACTTTCTGTTTCTATGAAGTTTTAACGTTACGTCACAATGGGGACACTTTATTGCTTCACCACAATCTCTACAGGACACAAATCCTGCATAGCCCCTTCTATTTATAAACAACATTGTCTGTTGTTTTTTTTCTAATCTGTCTTTTATCAAATTCTGTAATTCAATACTAAAAATAGATTTATTTTCATTCTTTAATTCTTCTCTTAAATCAACTACATGTACTTCCGGTAAATTACCTTTCTCTCTTTTGTTTAATACATGTAGCTTATACGCGCCATTTTTTGCCCTATAGTAAGATTCTACAGAAGGTGTGGCTGATCCTAATACTAACGTTGCTCCCACGTCTTTTGCTCTTTTTATTGCCACTTCCGTTGCATGATACTTAGGCACTGATTCACTTTTATAGGCGCTTTCATGTTCCTCGTCAATTATTATTAAACCTAAATTCTTAAAAGGTGTAAACAAAGCTGATCTTGGACCTATCATTATGTCAACATCACCGTTTTTTGCTCTTTCAAACTGATCGTATCTCTCACCTTTTGACAATCTTGAATTAATAATTGAAACTCTGTCACCAAACCTTCTTGTAAATCTCATTACAGTTTGGTATGTTAATGCAATCTCCGGTATTAAAACTATTACCGCTTTTCCTTTACTGATTGTATAGTCAATTAAATCTATATATACTTCTGTTTTTCCACTTCCTGTAATTCCATGGATTAAATGAATATTAGGCTTACTGTCATTTCTGAAATCCATAGTTTTTTTTATGTTTTCTGAAACCTGTCTTTGCTGTTCATTTAAAATAATATCATATGCTTTTTGCTCAATTTTTTTAACAGGATTTCTATAGCCTGTGTCAGTTTCTATTATAATATCTCCAAGCTGTTCCATTGCTTTTAATGTGCCTGCTGATATATTTAATTTATCCACAACCAGATTCTTTGATAATCGGTCTGTGTTACTTAATTCATTTAAAAGTCTGACTCTTGCTTTTGCGTTTTTCTTCGTATATGTCTGAATTTTTTCTTCTAACTGTTCCTTAGATAAATTAAGAACAATGGTTTTCTTCTCAATACCTCGTACTGTCTGTTTTACAGGTATTACTGTTTTTAGTGCCTGATTCATAGTTGAACCGTAGTTTTCCTTTATCCACCAGGCAAGTTTAATCAACTCTCCCTCAACTGATGTAGCATTTTCTACAACAGAATGAATTGGTTTCATTTTACTTACATCAAAGCCGGGGGTATCTGTTATTTCAATAACATATCCTGAAATAAGTCTGTTTCCTCTTCCAAAAGGAATCATTACGGCTGTTCCTACGGATATTTTATCTTCAAGTTCTTTAGGTATGATGTATCCGAAAGGACGGTCTAATTTTTCATGTGAAATATCAACTATTATATTTGCAAACATACAACCATCCTTTCATTATAAACATCTTTTTTATGGCTAATAAGTGAATTAGCCTTTATTTGTTTAATTCTACACTTCTTAAGCAGTTCACTAATAACATTGTAACTGTCATAGGGCCAACGCCTCCCGGAACAGGAGTAATTGCACTTGCAACCTGTGAAACCGAATCAAAATCCACATCTCCACATAACTTGCCATTCTCATCTCTGTCCATACCAACGTCAATTATTACAGCACCTTCTTTTACATAATCAGCTGTAACAAACTTAGCTTTTCCAATTGCAGCTATTAAAATATCTGCTCTCTTTGTTACTTCTTTTAAGTCTTTTGTTCTAGAATGAGCAATTGTAACTGTAGCATTTTCTTTTAACATTAACATTGACATTGGTTTACCAACAATGTTACTTCTGCCAATAACAACACATTCCTTGCCTGAAATTTCAACATCTGTTCTTTTTAGCATTTCAATGATACCTGCCGGTGTACATGGAAGAAATGTTTCTTCACCAATAACCATTTTACCAACATTTACAGGATGGAATCCATCAACATCCTTGTTGCTGTCAATTGCAAGTAAAACTTTGCTTTCGTCAATGTGCTTTGGAAGTGGCAACTGTACTAAAATACCATTTACTGCCTTGTCTTCATTTAAGTCATTAACTACTTTTAAAAGTTCTTCTTCTGTTGTTTCTTCAGGAAGTGCTAATGTTCTTGATGTAATGCCTACATATTCACATGCCTTTTCCTTATTTCTTACATAAACTGCTGATGCAGGGTCATTTCCAACTTTAACTACAGCTAACGTAATTTCAACTCCCTGCTTTTTGTATTCAGCTACTTTTTCTTTTAGTTCTTCTTTTATTTCTGCTGAAATAGCTTTTCCATCTATAATCTTTGCCATTTCTTCTCCTTTTTAGTTCTGTTTTATTATTTTGAGAATAAACAAATTAACGAAAGCACGCTTCCGCTGCTTCCAGCTCGTAGCGGTTCTATAAAGCTGCCTTCGTCACCTTTATGAACCGACGGCTTCCAAGCACTTTCTTATAATGTTGTTTATTCTCAAAATTTTCAAAACATACATTTTCTTATTTATTTAATCAATAAATTAACGAAAGCACCCTTCCGCTGCTTCCAGCTCGTAGCGGTTCTATAAAGCTGCCTTCGTCACCTTTATGAACCGACGGCTTCCAAGCACTTTCTTATAATGTTGTTTATTCTCAAAATTTTCAAAACATACATTTTCTTATTTATTTAATCAACTCTGGAGTAATTCTAGAATAATCCTTGAATTTTTCCGTCGTCTGTTAAGTTGATTTCGTATGCTGCCGGTTTCTTTGATAATCCAGGCATTGTCATTACGTTGCCTGTAAGCGCAACTACAAAGCCTGCACCTGCTGAAATATATACGTCTCTTATGTTAATCTTGAATCCTGTAGGTCTTCCTAACTTACTTCTGTCATCTGATAATGAGAACTGAGTTTTGGCCATACATACAGGATAATCGCTGTATCCAAGTTTGTTTACGTTTGCAATTGCTTTTTCTGCTTCAGGTGAGTATGTAACTCCATCTGCGCCGTAAATTTCTTTTGCAATTGTTTCAATTTTTTCTTTAATTGGCATATCATCAGGATATAAAGGTGCATAGTTTGAAGGTTTTGTTTCTATTGTTTCTATAACCTTTTCTGCTAATGCGATTCCGCCTTCTCCACCTTTTGCCCAAACTTCTGCTAATGCGAATTCACATCCTCTTTCTTCACAGAAGTTCTTAATGTATTCATATTCTGCTTCTGTATCTGTAATAAACTGGTTTAATGTTACTACTACAGGCACACCGAATTTCTGTAAGTTTTCAATATGCTTTTCAAGGTTTACAATACCTTTTTCTAAAGCATCGAGATTTTCTTCTGACAAGTCTTCTTTTGCAACACCACCGTTATATTTAAGTGCTCTAACTGTTGCTACTAAAACTACACAATCAGGTTTTAAACCTGCTTTTCTACATTTGATGTCTAAGAACTTTTCTGCTCCAAGGTCAGCACCAAAACCTGCTTCTGTAATAACATAATCTGCCATCTTTAAAGCTGTTTTTGTTGCCTTAACTGAGTTACATCCATGAGCAATGTTTGCAAATGGACCACCATGTACTAATGCAGGTGTATGTTCTAAAGTCTGAATAAGGTTTGGTTTCATGGCATCCTTTAATAATACTGCCATTGAACCTACAGCCTTAACATCTTTTGCTGTAACAGGTTCTCCGTCATATGTATAAGCAACAATAATCTTTCCAAGTCTTTCTTTTAAGTCTGCATAATCTGTTGCCAAGCATAAAATAGCCATAATTTCTGATGCTACTGTAATTACAAAATGATCTTCTCTTACAACACCATCAACCTTACGTCCAAGACCTACAACAATGTTTCTTAATACTCTGTCGTTAATGTCCACACATCTCTTCCAAACAACCTGATTAGGATCAATGTTTAATTCATTACCCTGCTGAATTGAATTATCAAGCATTGCTGCTAAAAGGTTATTTGCTGATGTAATAGCATGAAAATCTCCTGTAAAGTGAAGGTTTAAATCTTCCATTGGTACAACCTGTGCATAACCGCCGCCTGCTGCACCACCCTTGATACCAAAACATGGTCCAAGTGAAGGCTCTCTTAATGCGATAACAGCTTTTTTATTTAATCTACCAAAAGCTTCCCCAAGTCCTACTGTTACTGTTGTCTTTCCTTCTCCTGCCGGTGTAGGGTTAATAGCTGTAACAAGGATTAATTTTCCATCTTCGTTATCTTTGATACTTTCATAGTATTCATTTGAGATTTTTGCTTTATATTTACCATATAATTCTAAATCATCTTCCTGTAATCCTACCCTCTGAGCTACCTCTTTAATTGGTAGCATTTCTGCTTCCTGTGCAATTTCAATGTCTGTTTTCATATGCCTTCCTTCTCCTTATAAAATATTTTCAAATTCTTCCATGGACATTATGACTTTTCTAGGTTTGTTAGTTTCTTCCTGACCAACTACGCCTGCATCATATAACTGTTCCATAATACGTGCTGCCCTGTTAAAGCCAACACGAAATTGTCTCTGTAACATACTTGTAGAACCTTTTTTCTTTTCAATACATAACCTACCGGCATCTGCAAATAAAGGATCTCTGCCACTGTTACCATTGCTCATTACTTCCTGATCTGTGGTTAATTTAGCATCAATTGATTCATCATATTCTGCCTCGCCACTGTTGTTTTTAATAAATTCTACTGTATCAAAAATTTCCTGGTCGGAAACATAAGCCCCCTGTAATCTGACAGGTTTAATATAACCTGCGGGATAAAATAACATATCACCATTTCCCAAAAGTTTTTCAGCTCCATTCATGTCAATAATTGTTCTTGAGTCTGTACCCGATGCAACTGTAAGGGCAACTCTCGATGGAATATTTGCCTTAATAAGACCTGTGATTACATCAACAGAAGGTCTCTGTGTAGCAATAACCATATGAATACCTGCTGCTCTTGCAAGCTGTGCCAATCTACATATAGCTTCTTCCACTTCTTTTGCCGCAACCATCATAAGGTCTGCCAACTCGTCAATAACAATCAAAATCTGTGGGAGCTTGTCTGCCTTTTCGCCTAAGTCATCTACCACATCGCCCTCTTCAACTTTTTTGTTGTAACTTCCAATATCTCTTGCTCCGGCTTTTGCAAACTTATTGTATCTTGTTGTCATTTCGGCAACAGCCCAATTTAAAATACCTGCCGCCTTCTTAGGATCTGTAACAACATCATATAATAAATGAGGTATCTTGTTATAAACCTGAAATTCAACAACCTTTGGATCTATCACAATAAGTCTTACCTCCTCAGGCGTTGTTCTATACAATATACTCATTAATATTGAATTGGTAAATACTGATTTTCCCGAACCTGTTGTTCCAGCAATCAGCATATGTGGCATTTTTGCAATATCTGCCACGACTACTTTTCCTGCAATGTCTTTTCCTGCCGGGAAAGCAAGTTTTGACTTATGATTCTGTAACTCTTTTGACATCAAAAGTTCTTTTAAACATACCGAATCACGTCCTTCATTTGGAATCTCAATACCTACAGCAGCCTTTCCCGGAATTGGTGCTTCAATTCTTATGTCTGCCGCTGCCATGTTTAATTTAATATCGTCAGCTAAGCCTGTAATCTTGCTGACTTTTGTACCCATTTCAGGCTGTAACTCATATCTTGTAACAGAAGGTCCCTTACTAACATTTGTAACTTCCACTCTTACTCCAAAATTAGCCAAAACCTGTTTCAGTTTGTTAGCTGTTTCCATTAAGGATGCTCTTGTTACTTTGCTTGAACCATTCTCACTGTCTTTTAAAAGATTGTAACTTGGCTTTTTGTATTTCAATTTCTTCTTAACAGGGGAAATAATTTTTCCTTCTGAAGGGATTTTCTTATTTTCATCTGCCACCGTTTCTGTTTCTAAAGAATCTACGCTGTTCACAACTTCGTTTTCACCTGCGCCACTGCCTGCTGTTACATTATCATTAGCTGTGTTAGCAGTATCAGCCGCTCCTCCTGTAGAATTCATACCAAAAGGTTTTCTACTCATTGCTTTTTTGGCTTCCTCGCTTACAATAATTCTTTCTTTTGGTGTAAATTCTCCGTCTGTTGCATGAGGATCATTTTCCACAACTCTGTTTTCTGCCTTCTTAGGAGTATTCTTTGCTTCTTCCTCGTAAGTGTAAACTGTGTCATCCTGAACAGGAACATCATCTAATACATCATCAATTCCTTCTATATGTATTTCATGTACTTCCTGACTATTATAATTATCTGCCAGTTCACTAAAGCCATCACCGTAACCATCAGGTAAAGAACTCTTAATACTAGGATTTTTTGCTACATTTTTCTTTTTAGAAGTTCTTCTATATGGTTCTTTTACAGCTTCTACTCTATCCTTTGGAACTAAATCATCCTGATTATTAATATCAATATTAGTCAGACTTTCTCCAAAGGTTGCAGAATCATTTTCATTAACAGCTTCTGCTGCCGCCTGATTACTTACCATATTGCTATCAGCAATTGGTTCATCACCTAATCTTGTATTTCCAAAATCTACACCTATTGCTCTTTGTTTTCTATACTGTCTTTCTATCTCACGCTGTCTGTCTTTTTCTTCTTTTTTTCGCTGTTTCTTTGTGGCAGCAATTTCACGTCTAACCTCTGCATCTTTGGCAGCATTTTCATATACATCCATACCTCTGTTTCTTATGGCTGCCATAAAAGATTTTTCCGTTAAAATAACAATTGAAATAATTAAAATTGCTAAAGACACAATATATGCACCTGTAAGTCCTAATAAAGAATGTAGAACCTTACCTAATATGCCACCTAGAATTCCGCCGCTAAAATTATTATTAGCAGATTCACGATAAATAGATATATTAGACTGATTACTGCCTCCGTAACTTATCAGATGAAATAATAAGCAAAAATCAATATATGCAATGGCACCTGTTATTAACTTACTTACGATTCCTGAATTCATTTCGTTAAAAACGATGATACCTACAAATATAACTAATACGATGGGGAAAATATATCCCATCCATCCAAAAGTTCCAAGCATAACAGAACTAAGTCTCTCGCCTATAATTCCGCATACACCAAAATTGCTAAGGAAAAGAACTAACGCAACTGCAACCGCAATCCACAAATCAACTTCTTTTACAACTTTTTTGTGAGTTATTGCTTTTTGTGCATTTCTCTTTCTTGTTTCCGATGCCTTACCGGCTCTTGATGTGCTTTTGGCATTGCTTCTACTTTTTGTTGTAGAAGTAGTCTTTTTCTTTGTATTTGATTTTTTGCCTCCACTTTTACTTTTTGTATTGGCCACTTTGCACCTCTTCTTTATATACTAAAACTAATTATACTTACACATAATCCTTTATATTTTACTATTAATCATACTTTTATTCAAGATGCCTATTTATTACCTTTCATATTTTCTTATTTTTCTAAACATTTTTATCTTTTTCACTTATAAGTTGGTAAAGTTTGCCTATAGCATCTTTAAGACCGCCGATTTCATTTATTATTCCTTCGTCTACAGCCTGTTTTCCCACAAGAATACTTCCTACATCTTTTGTTAAAACTTCAGTTTCTGTCATTAATTCCATAAACCGTTCTTCTTTTATTTTGCTGTGAGTAATTACAAAATGATTAATACGCTGTTGTATTTTCTTAAAATATTCATAAGTCTGTGGAACGCCAATAAACATGCCGTTCATTCTAACCGGATGAATGACCATAGTACCTGTTTCTACTATATAAGAATAATCTGACGCCACAGCCAAAGGCACGCCTATTGAATGACTACCACCCAAAACTAAAGAAACTGTAGGTTTACTTAAACTTGCTATCATTTCTGCTATGGCAAGTCCACATTCCACATCTCCGCCTACTGTGTTTAACACAACAAGCAAGCCGTCTATTTCTTTGTCATCTTCAATACAGGCAAGTTTCGGTATAACATGTTCATATTTAGTTGCCTTTGTATTTTGTGACACATTTTCATGGCCTTCAATTTCACCTATAATACATAACAGATGTATTTTTTTATCCCTGTTATTATTTTCTAAATCGGTCTGTCCATATTCTTTTATTTCATCCATTTGTTGCACCTCCAATATTTTTCTTATATTATTGTGCAACTTTTTCAAAAAAATATAAGGTTAACAACAAATACTGTTATTAACCTTACTTAATAATGCTTTTATTATTTATTATAATCGTATTAACGGATATTCTTAATTTGTTCATAAGGCAAAGGACCACCAAACAAATCAATTGCACTGCCTATTGTAAAATCCATTCTGCCGTTAGAAATTTCTCTGAACTTTTGGATTTGTTCCATTGTTCCAATTCCGCCTGCGTATGTTATTGGGATTTCTGTAAAGTCAGCCAGCAATCTCACCAACTCTTCTTCCATACCACCTGATTTTCCTTCTACATCTACGCCATGAATCAGGAACTCATCACAATACTCTGACATTTTTTTCAAAGTTTCCAAATTCACTTTTTCATCAGTGAATTTCTGCCATCTGTCAGTAACTATATAATATTGTCCATCTTTTTTTCTACAACTAAGATCTAAAACAATATGTTCTTTTCCAACAGCTTTTACAAGGCTTTTGAGATTTCCATAATTAACCTTTCCGTCCTTAAAAACAAAGGATGTTACAATTACGTGAGTGGCACCTGCTTTTATGTAATCATCTGCGTTAATTGCCGTAACTCCTCCCCCTATCTGCATTCCATTAGGGTAAGCTTTAAGGGCAGACATTGCCTGTTTCTTAGATTCCTTAAAAAACTCTGAACCACCTGCATTTAAAATAATAATATGGCCACCTGTTAAATTGTCCTTCTTATATAATTGTGCAAAATCTTCAGCGTTTTTTTCAGACACAAAGTTTTCTTCTGCCTGATTTCCTTTATCTTTAAGACTACCGCCTACTAACTGTTTTACTTTTCCATTATGAATGTCAATGCATGGTCTAAATTTCATTTTACTCCTCGCTTGTTTTTACATTAAATTATGCATATTATTCTTTCAGTTAATTCATTATTTTAATCTATTCTGCAATATTTTCTAATTATATTACTGATTAAGTGCCTGTTCTAAGTCTGCAATAATATCTTCTGCGTCTTCAATTCCTACTGAGAATCTAATCAAATCAGGCTGTACTCCTGCTTCAATTAACTGTTCATCTGTCATCTGTCTGTGAGTATGACTTGCAGGATGAAGTACACATGATCTTGCATCTGCCACATGAGTTACAATTGCAATAAACTTTAAGCTATCCATAAATTTAATAGACGCTTCACGACCACCTTTTATACCAAATGTTAAAACACCACAAGTTCCATTTGGCATGTATTTCTTAGCTCTCTCATAATATTTATCACCTTCAAGTCCCGGATAATTTACCCAGGCAACCTTGTCATTCTCACTAAGCCATTTTGCAACTTTATATGCATTCTCGCAATGTTTAGGCATTCTTAAATGTAAAGTTTCAAGTCCTACATTTAATAAAAACGAATTCTGTGGTGAAGGTATTGAACCTAAATCTCTCATAACCTGAGCTGTTGCTTTTGTTATATAACCGGCTTTTCCGAATTTTTCTGAATAAACTATTCCATGGTAAGAATCATCCGGCTGTGTCATTCCCGGAAATTTATCCCCATGTGCCTGCCAGTCAAAATTTCCACTGTCAACAATTGCTCCACCTACTGCCATTGCATGACCATCCATATATTTTGTTGTTGAATGAGTAACAATATCCACTCCGTACTCAAAAGGTCTACAGTTAATTGGTGTAGGGAAAGTGTTATCAACAATAAGAGGAACTCCATGGCTGTGAGCTGCCTTACTGAACTTTTCAAAATCTAAAACTACTAAAGACGGATTAGAAATTGACTCACCAAACACGCACTTTGTATTAGGTTTAAATTCTTTATCCAAGTCTTCAGGTGTAATTTCCGGATCCACAAAAGTTACATCAATGCCCATCTTCTTCATTGTAACACCAAATAAATTAAATGTTCCGCCATAAACATTAGATGAACATATTAAATGGTCTCCTGCCTCACAAATATTAAACACTGCATAGAAATTTGCTGCCTGTCCTGAGGATGTAAGCATCGCTGCAACACCACCTTCTAAATCACAAATTTTCTGTGCCACTGCATCATTTGTTGGATTCTGAAGTCTTGTGTAAAAATATCCACTATCCTCTAAATCGAATAATCTTCCCATCTGGTCTGATGTATCATACTTAAATGTTGTACTCTGATAAATAGGTAAAACTCTTGGTTCTCCCTTTTTAGGTTGCCACCCCCCCTGTACACAAATTGTTCCTTTGTTGTTCTCCATAATAAATGTACTCCTTTTCTCTTATTGTGGTTTGTAGTCTTTTAAACAAATATGACTGATAATACAGCTTATACAAAATAATACTGCTATTACAATTGTGGACACTAAAAAAAATGTCTTATTCATAATAGGTATTACAAAAACTGATATAAAAAACAGTACAAACAATACTGTTGTTATCTTGTTAAATATTTTTCCAATTTTAATTTTCTTCTCTTCTGTCATATTGAATCCTTTATTTAAATACTTTTATTTCTAGTAACTTAAATATTATAAATCATAATTCCCACAAATCATAGTGTTTTTGTACATTTTTTAATATAAAAAAACCAGCTTTTAAGCCTATAGCTTAGAAGCCGGTTTTCTATCTCTAAAATATATTATTTAGCATCTTTGATTGAGAAACTCATTCTTCCCATCTTGTCTTTTCCAAGGCATTTAACTTTTACCTTGTCACCAAGTGTTAAGTAATCTTCTACATGTTCAACTCTTTCTTTTGCAATCTTTGAAATGTGAACCATACCTTCTTTTCCTGGAGCAAATTCAACGAAAGCACCAAATTCTTTAATGCTTACAACTGTTCCTTCAAGAATCATTCCTTCTTCAAAATCACTTACAATTGTTTCAATGTATTTTAATGCTTTATTAATCATGTCTCTGTCAACACCACAAACTGAAACCATTCCTTCATCTGTAATGTCAATCTTAACGCCTGTTTCTTCAATAATGGCATTAATAACTTTACCACTCTTACCTACTACATCTCCAATCTTATCAGGGTTAATCTGAATTGTTTCAATCTTTGGAGCATAAGCATTAACTTCCTTACGTGGTTCAGCAATTGCTGGTTTCATACAATTATCCATAATGAATAATCTTGCTTCTCTTGTTCTTGCAATAGCACCTTCAACGATTTCTCTTGTAAGACCATGGATCTTAATATCCATCTGAATAGCTGTAATACCTTCTGTTGTACCTGTTACCTTAAAGTCCATATCACCGAAGAAATCTTCAAGTCCCTGAATATCTGTAAGTAATACATAATCATCATCTGTATCACCTGTAACAAGACCACATGAAATACCTGCTACCATAGCCTTAATTGGAACACCTGCTGCCATTAATGACATACATGATGAACATGTTGAAGCCATTGATGTAGAACCGTTTGACTCAAATGTTTCTGAAACAGTTCTAATAGCATATGGAAATTCCTCTTCACTTGGAAGTACAGGCATAAGAGCCTTTTCTGCTAAAGCACCATGTCCAATTTCTCTACGTCCAGGTCCTCTTGATGGTTTTGTTTCACCAACTGAGTATGAAGGGAAATTATAATGATGCATGTATCTCTTAGTTTTTACATTTTCATCTAATCCGTCAATTCTCTGTGCTTCTGATAATGGAGCTAATGTACATACGTTACAAATCTGAGTTTGTCCTCTTGTAAACATAGCTGAACCATGTACTCTTGGCACAATGTCTGTTTCTGCTGCAAGAGGTCTAATCTGATTTAATGCTCTTCCATCAGGTCGCTTGTGATCTTTTAAAATCATCTTACGAACTGTTTTCTTCTGATACTGATAAATAGCTTCCCCTAATACAGCAAGCCACTCTTCATTTTCAGCAAAAGCTTCTTCTAACTTTTCTGTAATCTGACGAATGTTTTCTTCTCTTGTCTGCTTGTCATCTGTGAAAACTGCAACTTCCATATCTTCAGGAGGTACAATTTCCTTAATTGCTGCAAACAATTCTTCAGGTATAGCACAACTTTCGTATGTGTGTTTTTCCTTACCTACTTCTGCAACAATCTTATCGATAAATTCGATAATTGTCTGGTTAATGTCATGAGCCATGTAAATAGCTTCAATCATCTTAGCTTCCGGAATAATGTTAGCGCCTGCTTCAATCATAATAACTTTCTGTCTTGTTGAAGCAACTGTAAGCTGTAAATCACCGTTATCCCAATCTGCCTGACTTGGGTTTACAATAAATTCACCATCAACTAAACCGATCTGTGTCATTGCACATGGTCCGTCAAATGGAATATCTGAAATACATGTTGAAATAGCTGAACCTAACATTGCAACTAATTCAGGTCTGCATTCAGGATCAACTGACATTACTAAGTTGTTAAGAGAAACATCGTTTCTGTAATCCTTTTGGAATAAAGGTCTCATAGGACGGTCAATAACACGTGCCGTAAGAACTGAGTTCTCTGAAGCCTTTCCTTCTCTTTTATTAAATCCACCAGGGATTTTTCCTACTGAATACATCTTTTCTTCAAACTCTACTGATAATGGGAAGAAATCCACACCATCTCTAGGTTTGTCAGATGCTGTAGCTGTTGACAATACTGTTGTGTCACCATAGTGCATAAAAGCCGCACCATTTGCCTGAGCAGCAACTCTTCCTACATCTACTGTAAGAGTTCTGCCACCAAGTTCCATACTAAAACTCTTGTACATAATCTTCTTTCGTTACTTATTTATATAGTAACTTCTCCTTATATTTATTTTTCATTTGCAGAAGAATCCGAAACTACTGTAAAAACCGGTAAAAATTACTGCCCTTTACAGTGGCTTCGGCTTGGTTCTTCTGCCAAGCTTTGGTAAACAACCATAAGCCTTTTAATTATAATTGATATATTAAAAAAAAGCAAGGGAGGAACATATCCTCTCTTGCTTCTACTTCATAATTAGTAAATTATTTACGAATTCCTAATTTTTCAATTAAAGCTCTGTATTCGTTTACATCGTTTTCCTTGATGTAATCAAGTAAACCACGTCTCTTACCTACCATCTTAAGAAGACCTCTTCTTGAATGATGATCCTTCTGGTTTACCTTTAAATGTTCTGTTAAATCTTTAATTCTGTAAGTTAAGATTGCAACCTGAACTGCTGGTGAACCTGTGTCTGTAGGTGTCTTACCGTATTCTGCTGTAAGCTGAGCTTTTACTTCCTTTGAAATCATTATAATTTCCTCCTTAAATATTTTTGATATATCCCCATGCACTTAAGTAATGGTCGGAGAATCCGGTTACTTAGTGTAGGTTCATTAAACATACTTTGCTAGTTTACTATATAATAAAGAAATTGTCTAGTAATTTTCTAATATTTTTTAAACTCTTTCTTTATATATATTAAATTGATACCAGCACTTTAATATGGTACAATACCAAAGTATGCGCAATTTAAGCGAATTCACGAAAGATAGTGAGGTTAATTATTATTATGTTAAAACTTATTGAAGAAATTAACAGTGCCGTAAACAATTTCATTTGGGGTGTACCTGCAATGGTTTGTATTATCGGCGTTGGACTTTATTTGAGCATTCGTACCGGATTTATTCAGATACGAAAATTTAAATATGCCATGAAAACAACTATTGGTCGTATTTTCAAGAAAAGAGATGCCAGTGACGGTTCAATTACTCCTTTTCAGGCTGTATGTACCGCTCTTGCCGCAACTGTTGGTACAGGAAATATTGCCGGCGTTGCCGGGGCAATTGCCATAGGTGGTCCCGGAGCAGTATTTTGGATGTGGATTTCAGCATTACTTGGTATGTGCACCAAATTTGCTGAAGTTACTCTAGCTGTACATTTTAGAGAACGTAATCAGGAAGGGGACTTAGTTGGTGGTCCTATGTACTACATAAAAAACGGCCTTGGAAAGAAATGGCAGTTTTTAGCTATTCTATTTTCTCTTTTCGGAGTGCTGACTGTTTTTGGTACAGGTAACGCCACACAGGTTAATACAATTACTACTGCCATTGATTCTGCATTACTTAACTATAATATATGCACTTCAAAAACAATACCTCAGATTAATTTAATATTAGGAATTATTATTGCAGTTTTAGTTGCACTTGTACTTTTGGGCGGAGTTAAACGAATCGGAAAAGTTACAGAAAAATTAGTTCCTTTTATGGCTTTATTTTATATTGCACTTGCAATTGGCGTAGTTATATTAAATATCGGAAACCTGCCAACTGTATTTGCTTCGATATTTGAAGGTGCCTTTAACCCTCGTTCAGTTACAGGTGGTGTTGTAGGTAGCATATTTATTTGTATGAAGCGTGGTGTTTCCAGAGGAATTTTTTCTAACGAAGCAGGTCTTGGTACCGGTTCAATCGCACATGCATGTGCTGATACACAAAAGCCTGTTAAACAGGGATTTTTTGGAATATTTGAAGTATTTACAGATACTATTGTAATTTGTACATTAACAGCTCTTGTTATACTTTGTAGTGGTGTAACAATTAATTACGGTGCAAACGCCGGAGCTGAACTTACAATACTTGGATTTACTTCTACTTATGGTAACTGGATTTCAATTTTTTCTGCAATTGCCATGTGTTGTTTTGCTTTTTCAACTATACTTGGTTGGGGCTTATACGGAGCAAGATGTATCGAATTTTTATTCTCACCAAAGGTAATCAAACCATTTATGGTTGTTTATGCTTTAGTTGCAATAGTTGGAGCCACAATGGATTTAGGCTTAATTTGGGGCATTGCTGATACCTTCAACGGACTTATGTCAATTCCAAACTTAATAGCGCTATTCCTCCTTTCAGGAACAGTCATTAAACTTGTAAAAGAATATAAAAAATTTGATTAGCAAAATATAATACTATAGAATATATCTTTTTATTTAATTTCTCCCTCAGGGGCGTATAAAAATAGAGTGTTTTAAACATGTCGCATTTCTATCTGCGCTGCGCCGCATATTAACAATCGCTACCGATAACTCAACCGCTTCGCGGTTTCAGACAATCTCTCGCGATTGTAGCTATGCTCGCTTCGATAGACGAAATGCTTCCTATCATTTAAAACACTCTATTTTTATACGCCCCTTAGTGGAGCGGTTATTCAAAAGCTTTATATTCTTTTACAATATTCTATGTCTTTTTCGATTTGAGTTTTTAGTTCTTCTAAGTTTGGAAATATTCTTTCCGGACGGACGAACTCGTAAAACTCTACCTGGACGATTTCATTGTAAATGTATTCTTTGTAGTCTAGAATGTGTGTTTCTACTTTTATTTGGTTTCCACTTTCCACTGTTGGATTTACTCCGATGTTTGTTATTGATGCAAAGCGTTTTCCTTCTACATTTACAACTGTTTTGTACACTCCTTTTGGTGGTAAAAGTTTTGTTTTTTCTGGAATTATGTTTGCTGTTGGAAGTCCTATTTGCCTTCCCAGTTTTTTCCCTTCTTCAACTTTTCCAATAATTGTGTATGGATGGTTTAGCATATCATTAACTTCCTGCATTTTGCCTTCCACTATTTTTTCTCGAATGGCTGTACTGCTTATGTCTTTGTTATGATATTGCTCTTTTTCTACAACTATCAGATTGTAGCCATATTTTTTCTGATTATCTTTCAGAAATTGTACATTTCCTAATGCTTTTGTGCCAAATGTAAAATCAGGCCCACATACTATTGTTGTAGCACCTATTTTGTCCTTTAAAATTTCTTTTACAAATTGGTCAGGAGTCAATGCTAAAAATTCCTTTTTCATTGGCATTTTCATGTATACATCAATTCCATGGCTGTGACAAAGCATTTGCTTTTCGCTGTCTGTTACAATTGTTTTGTTGGCATTATTATCCAAAAATGCTTTTGGTGATGTCTCAAAAGTCAACACAACTTTCTGTCTGCCATTAGCATTTTTTGTTATCTCATCTAATAGCTTTTCATGGCCTTTATGTATACCATCAAATTTTCCAATTGTAACTATTGTATTTTTTAATTTAATATTATCATCAATAGATATACACTGCATATCTTCTCCTATTTTCGAATTTACAAAAACATCTTTATTGGTTTATAAATCTGCTTATCTGCAATAAACATGTATAAGCCTATAAATTTTCCATCATGTGTATATACTCTTACAGTCTGACCTTCTTTATGGTTCATTTTAAGAAGAGTATTTCCTGATGTAAATATGTTTCCATTGTATACTAATTTTTCCGCACTCTCTGATACTATGCACTTTGAATACATATCAAGCATTTCGTCTGCAGGTACAATGTACTCTTTCAAGGTTCCATTATCTCTAAATTCTTCAATTTGAGAAAGAGTAATTGAGTCCTCTACTTTAAATCTATCTACTCTGCTTCTTACCAAATGCTCCATGCAACCGCCAACACCTAACTCCTTACCTATGTCATGACACAGTGTTCTTATGTATGTTCCTTTTGAACAGGTAACATGCATATTAACTCTTGGCAATTCCATACTTGTTACTGTAATGTCAATAATTTTACAATGTCTTGGTGGGCGTTCAATTACTTCGCCTCTTCTTGCCAGATTATATAGCTTTTCCCCACCAATTTTTATAGCTGAAAACATCGGTGGAATCTGGTCATATTCTCCAATATAGCCTTTTACGGTTTTAAATACCTGATCCTCAGTTAATTTTTTTAAGTCCTCTTCACTTGCCTGACTTAAAACTTCTCCTGTTGTATCCTGTGTGTTTGTTTCTGTTCCAAGTAACAATGTTGCTTCGTAAGTTTTATCTTTTTCTGATAAAATATCGCACAACTTGGTTGCCTTGCCTAAACACACCGGTAAAACTCCAACTGCATTAGGATCGAGAGTTCCCATATGTCCTATCTTTTTTTGCTTTAATATACCTCTGAGCTTGGCAACTACATCGTGGGATGTAAACCCAGGCTCTTTGTATACATTTATAACTCCACTAATCATAACTTCACTCTCTACTTTTTATTAAATAACGTTATTGATTTTCTTTAACACTTTTTCAATAACATCTTCCAAGCTTCCTTCAATATCAAATCCGGCAGCTCTAACGTGACCGCCGCCGCCAAAGGATACAGCAATTTCACTTACATCTACATATCTTTTTGAACGAAGACTTGCTTTAAACTTATTTTCATCAAGCTGATATACAAACAAAGCAACTTCTACGCCGTCTACATTTCGTATTGCTCCAATTACAGCATCTAAATCACTTTTTGTTACGCCGTATTCTTCCATAGTTTCATTTGTACAGAAACCATAAATGCATTTGCCATCCATGGTTAAAACTGCTTCACTTTGGATTTTTGCAGTAACCATCATCTGTTTATATGTTTTTCTGAAGAAAGTTTCTTCTAAAATTTCATTTACTTCAACACCATGTTCAATCATGTTTGCGGCTATTCTCATAGTCTTAGGTGATGTAGACTGAAATCTGAAAACACCTGAATCATGGGCGATTCCCATATACATTGGCTCTGCAATGTCTTTGTCAAACAATTCATTATCTAACAAATCATATAACACTTCGCTGGCAGAACTTGCATCAGGCAAAATATAGTTGTAGTCACCATAAGCCGGATTACTTTTATGATGGTCGATACAGGCTGTTCTTTTTGCATTATCAAAAAAGCCCTGATTTTGTCCTAATCTGTCAAGACTTGCTGTATCTAATGATATAAACAAATCATAGACTGTTCCATCATAGCCTTCTGTTGAAATATCCTGTGTATTTTTGATTATTTTAAATTTATCATCAACACTTTCAAGATAAATCTGAACTGTTAAATCAGGTCTGTTTTTCTTTAAATAGTTATATAACGCCATACAAGACCCAACGCAATCGCCGTCAGGTCTTATATGACCGGCAATACCAATTGTTTTAGCATCACCAATAATTTCATTAATTTTTTTCATTTAATTCTCCATTACAAGTCATTCAAATATGGACTTCCGAAACACTTTCATTAAATCCTATTCTTCTGACTGTTCCTTAGCTTTCATGTCATCAATAATTTTTGACATTTTCATACCGTACTCAATAGATTCATCCATAATAAATCTAATTTCAGGAGTGTTTCTTAAATTTACAGTTCTCGCAAGTTCTCTTCTAATAAAACCTGCTGCACTTTTTAAACCAGCCATTGTGTCGGCTTTTGCCTGCTCATCTCCTAACACGCTAATATATGCCTTGCATGTTTTTAAGTCAGGGGCAACTTCAACTCCTGTAACGGTAGTCATAATACCAACACGTGGGTCTTTCAACTCACGTATGATATTACTAAGTTCTCTTTGAACTTCACCATTTATTCTTGTATTCTTAATACTATTTTTTCTCATAATCATTCCAACTTTCTTTATACAAAAGATTGTCATACATTATATAAAATATCCATTTTTCATAAAACAAGTCATATTAATTTTGTTTAGACCTATTTTATGCCTGATATTAAAACCTATCTTGGAACTTCTACCATAATGTAAGCTTCTACCTGATCTAATTCAGCAATTTCGTTAAAGCCTTCAAATACAAGACCGCATTCGTAACCTGCTTTTACTTCCTTAACATCATCTTTGTATCTCTTAAGTGATGCAACAGGGCCTTCGAAAATCTGCTTTCCGTCTCTTGTAATTCTAGCTGAACAGCCTCTCTGCATAAAGCCGTCTAATACGTAAGAACCACCGATGTTACCAACACCAGATGCCTTAAATATCTGACGGATTTCTGCATGACCAATAACTTTTTCTTCATAAATTGGCTCAAGCATACCCTTCATGGCTCTTTCAATGTCTTCAATAGCATTGTAAATTACAGAGTAAAGTCTTAAATCAACCTTTTCATTATTTGCTGTAATTTCAGCCTGTGTATCAGGTTTTACGTTAAATCCTAAAATAATTGCGTTTGATGTAGATGCTAAAATAACGTCTGATTCGTTAATTGCACCAACACCACCATGGATAATCTTAACTTCAACTTCATCATTTGAAAGTTTAAGTAAGCTCTGCTTAACTGCTTCAACTGAACCCTGAACGTCAGCCTTAACGATAATGTTAAGTTCTTTTAATTCACCGGCTTCAATCTGTGAGTTAAGATCATCAAGAGAAATTCTAAATTTATTAGATTCCATAAGTTTTGCCTTGCTGTCTTCAACGAATGTGTTAGCAAAGTCTTTTGCTTCTGAAGCTGTTTCTGTTGAAACGAAAACTTCACCTGCGTTTGGAACTCCGCTAAGACCTAAAATTTCAACAGGTGTTGAAGGACCGGCAGTCTTAATTCTATTTCCCTTATCATCTGTCATGGCTCTAACTTTACCATGGTTAGCTCCTGCTGCAATATGTGCACCTACTTTTAAAGTACCTTTCTGTACTAAAACTGTAGCTACAGGACCTTTACCTTTGTCAAGTTTTGCTTCAATAACGATACCTCTTGCCTGACGGTTTGGATTAGCCTTTAATTCTAATACGTCAGCCTGTAAAAGTACCATTTCAAGAAGATCGTCAATACCTTCTCTTGTGTGAGCTGAAACAGGAACCATTTCCACGTCTCCGCCCCAGTCAGATGCTAATAATCCATGTTCAGCAAGTCCCTGCTTAACTCTCTCGATATTTGCACCCGGCTTATCAATCTTGTTAATTGCAACAATTATTTCAATTCCTGCAGCCTTAGCATGGTTAATAGCTTCTACAGTCTGTGGCATAACACCATCATCAGCAGCTACAACTAAGATTGCAATATCTGTAGACTGTGCGCCACGCATACGCATTGATGTAAATGCTTCATGTCCCGGTGTATCAAGGAATGTAATTGTCTGGTCATTAATTTTTACAACTGAAGCACCAATATGCTGTGTAATACCACCTGCTTCACCTGAAATTACATTTGTTTCTCTAATTGCATCAAGAAGTGATGTTTTACCATGGTCTACGTGTCCCATAACACAAACTACAGGTGGACGTTTAACCATAAGTGATTCATCTTCTTCATCTTCTTTAAGAAGTTCTTCAATCATGTCTACTTTTTCTTCTTTTTCGCACATGATGTCATATCCTAAAGCGATTTCTTCTGCACTGTCAAAATCAATTTCTGTGTTAACAGTAACCATCTTTCCTTCTAAGAATAACTTCTTAATAAGTGTTGATGCTGTCATCTTCATCTTTTCTGCTAACTCGCCAATTGTAATAGCTTCAGGAACCTGAATAATCTTAATTTCTTCTTTCTTTTCTTCCTTCTTCTTTGGCTTTTCTAATGTAGGTTTAGAGAAATCACCCTTCTTGCCATTCTTACCTCTTCTGCCATCTTCGTAATTTTTCTTATTACGTTCCTGTCTATCCTGGCGGATTTTATTTTCTCTATTCTTTCTGTTCTTATCCTGAATTGGTTCTGATGGGGCATCATTTCTGTCATTTCTTCTAAAGCCGCCTCTATCATTGTTTGGTCTGTTGCCATTATTTCCGTTTCTGAAATTGCCTCTTTCATTGTTTCTGTTTCCGTTGTTGTTTCTGTTGTCATTTCTGCCATTTCCGTTACGGTCTTTGTTGAAATTACGGTTGTCTTTACGATTTCCATTGTTTCTGTCGTTATTTCTGTCATTGTTTCTATCGTTGTTATATCTTCCGTTATTTCTGTTGTTATTTCTATTGTTGTTTCTGTTATCGTTTCTGTTGTTGTTTCTATTATCGTTTCTATCGTTATTTCTATTGTCGTTTGAACGATTATCTCTCTGCTGTCTGTTGTTGTTTACCTGTCTGTTATTATTGTTTTCTTTAGGCTGTTGTTTATTATCAGCCGGTTTTGTTTCTCTCTGTGCCATTTTTTCCGTAGTATTTTCCTCTTGAATTTTATTTTCTTTGTTTTCCACCTCTTTTACAGGTTCCTTTACAGGTTCCTTTACCACTTCTTTTGCCACTTCTTTTACTTCTACAGGTTTCTTTTCTTCTGCCTTAGGAGTAGTTTCTTTAGCCTGAACAGTTGTATCTTTTGGAGCTGTCTTTTCTTCAACTGCCTTTTCAACTGTTTCGTTAGGCTTAACATTTTCCTTTACTTCTTCTTTTACTTCAGAAGAATGTTTCGAACGATGTTTATGCTCTCCATCACTACTATGTCTACGTCTTCTTCTTTCACCTGTCTTAACAACACCTTTGCTTGTAATTAAAACTCTAGGTTTTGCCTTTTCTTCTTTTTTATTTTCAGATTTTGCTGAAGGGAACTTCTTTTTCACAATTTCAATTGAAGCTTCGTCAATTGAACTTTGAGCTTTTACATCAATTCCTTTTTCTCCAAGCACTTCTATAATGTCTGAACTTTTTATATCTAATTCTTTGGCCAATTCATGTACTCTCATCTTTGACATATACTACCTCCGTCTAACTTTCTAACAATCTGTTGATGGTTTCACTAAATCCTCTGTCCGTTATGGCTATTGACGCACGACTGTCATTTCCAGTTGCCTCGCCTAATTCCTGCTTACTTCCGTAAACAAAACATGGAATCTTATAATATTTGCACTTGTTAAAAAACAGTTTCTTTGTATTATCTGAAGCTTCCTCTGAGACAATAACCAACCATGCCTTCTTTTGTTTTACCGCTTTTTCTACAGAAAACTCACCTGCAACAGTTTTTCCAGCCCTGGTTGCCAAGCCTATCATTGAAAAAACTTTATTCATTTGTATCTCCTAACTGTTCTTTTAATTTTTCAAAAATTTCACTGTCAACGGATACCTTTAATGTTTTTTCCAAAGCTTTTGTTTTCATGGCTTTTTCCAAACAATGCACATCTTCACATATATATGCACCTCTACCGTTTTGTTTTCCTGTTAAGTCAACAAAAACGTTGTTTTCCTTGTCTCTAACAATTCTTATTAGCTCTTTTTTTTCCTTTGACTGTCTGCAACCAATACATGTTCGCATTGGTATTTTTCTATTCTGCCCCATGCCATAATCTCCTATGTTCTAATTGAATCCATCAGTTACTATTCTTCTGTTGATTCCTCTGATGCTTCTTCTACTGAATCAGCTTCTTCGCTTTCTTCATCATATTCATCATCGTAATATTCTCCGTCGTAGTATTCGTCATCGTAATACTCTCCATCATAATATTCGTCATCATCATAATAATCATCTTCATCGAAAACATACTGAATGCCTTCTTCTTTTGCCTGTGACTCACTCTTAATATCAATCTTAAAACCTGTAAGCTTAGCTGCAAGTCTTGCATTCTGTCCTTCTTTACCAATTGCTAATGATAACTGTAAATCAGGAACTACAACTAAAGCTTCCTTATTATCAGGATCTGCTAAAACTGCAATAACTTTTGATGGGCTTAATGCATTTTCAATTAAGATAGCTGGGTTTTCACTCCAGTTAATGATATCGATTTTTTCATCCTGTAATTCTTCAACTACTGCATTTACTCTTGCGCCGTTAATACCTACACAAGCTCCAACAGGATCAACTGCTTCATTATTTGACCAAACAGCCATCTTTGTTCTTGAGCCTGCTTCTCTTGCAATGCTCTTAATTTCAACTGTTCCGTCCTGAATTTCTGTTACTTCCTGTTCGAATAATCTCTTAACAAGTCCCGGATGAGTTCTTGAAACATTAATTCTAGGTCCTCTACCATTATCTTTTACTTCAGTAATATATAATTTAATTTTATCATTTGGTCTAAAGTATTCTCCCTTAGACTGTTCTTTTTCCATTAATACAGTATCGATTTTTCCAATGTTTACGCTAATGTTCTTTCCGTTAATTCTCTGAACTGTACCTGTAATAATATCATCCTGCTTTTCATAATATTCTTCATAGAGACTCTTTCTTTCTTCTTCTCTAATCTTCTGTAAAATACCATTCTTAGCACTCTGTGTAGCAATACGACCAAAATCCTTTGACTGAATTTCTACATTAACTGAATCTCCAATGTCGTATGATGCCTTAATATTTCTTGCATCTTCCAATGAGATTTCACATACAGGATCCATAACTTCTTCAACTACTTCTTTCTGAGAATAAATATGGAAATCACCTGTTTCTCTATCCATTGTTACTGCTACGTTATCTGCTTTATTAAAGTTGTTCTTGTAAGCAACTACCAAGTTACTTTCAATAGCTTCAAATAAAGACTCCTTGCTAATACCTTTTTCCTTTTCCAACACGTCTAATGCTGCAATTAATTCATTGTTCATCTTTCCAATATCCTCCTAAAAATCAATAGTTAATCTAACAAGTGAAACATTCACTCTATCAAGAGCAATCTCACTTCCATCTTCATCTTCTATAGTAATTGTATCCTTGTCATAAGATTTCAATAAACCTACATACTGTTTGTTTCCGTTAAGGCTTCTATATAAATGTACTTCAATTTCCTCGCCAATACTTCTGTCAAAATCTCTGTC
This sequence comes from Eubacterium sp., assembly GCF_057858645.1. NCBI lineage: Bacteria > Bacillati > Bacillota > Clostridia > Eubacteriales > Eubacteriaceae > Eubacterium > Eubacterium sp. Next base: position 34,948 of record NZ_DBLZZO010000006.1, on the reverse strand, counting down.
TTTTTTCAGTGGGCGACCAAGTCCTGGTGAGCTTACTTCTAATATGTAAGCATCGCTAATAAAGTCTTCTTCGTCAAGTAAATCACTTAACTTACGGCTTACGCCTTCTAAATCATTAATTGTGATTCCACCTGGCTTATCAATAAAAGCTCTTAAATACCAATTGCTTCCTTCTTTAACATATTCCACATCTACCATTTCATACCCTTTTTCTTCAACAATGGGTAACAGTAGTGCTTCTGTCTTCGCTTCGTATTCTTCTTTTCTAGACACCTTAACCTCCTTATTTGACTTTGCTGTATTTGTTAGTATCTTTTATTATAAAGAACATTTTCTAATGTTCTTTGAAAAATTTAACTACATAACAAAGAGCGAACCTTTGCGGTTCGCTCCTTCTACGCTAGTCAATATTCATTACATAGTATACGACGTTATTATTTTCCTGTCAACCCCTGTAAAAATCGTAACTTTCATTGTAAAATTCATCTGCAACTTTCAGCTGCCTTCATTGATTCCAACTTTTATATCTGTCAAAATTGTAATATTTATTCTTAACTTTAATATTATGCAATCTTGTCTGACTACTATCTTACATTTTCAAAAATATCTATTTTTGTATGTTTGATAAACTGCTCATAAAATTTTAACCCTAATACCGGAAAGAATTTTGAAGTAAAGTTCATAAACTTTGCATCTTTTCCTACTATTATTCTATTTTTCTGTTTTATTATCTTTTTTATAATCTTTGCAGCAACTTTATCAACATTATTTGCAATAAATTTCATCAGCTTGCTTTCTGTCTTGTAATACTGACTTCTAAATATGTCTGTCATTATAAATCCCGGACACACATATCCTATGTACATTTCTCTTCCAAGCTCCCCTATTAAAGTTTCTGTATAAGCTTTAACTGCGGCTTTGCTTGCACTATAGACACCTGTTCCAACTAAAGGTGCAAGCGCTCCTGAACTTGATACATTAACAATCCCTGCCATAGTGGACTTTCTTAATATAGATAGCATTGCGTTAATGGAATATCTGCAACTGTTAAAATTAACGTCCATGCATCTCTTAACCTGCTCTTCCGTATAATTAACTGACTTCTCAAAAGGTAATAACATACCTGCATTATTAATTAGCAAATCAACGCTTATATTATTATAAGTAAGTTCTTCTCTAAATGTATTCCAATTTTCTTCCTGGCTCACATCAAAAATCCAATATTTAAACTGATCTCTTAAATAAGACAGTTCTTCTATTAAACTTTTCATTTTTTCTTCAGATTGTCCAATTCCTAAAACCATACATCCATGCTCTCTGATTAGCTGTAGCGTCATAGCTCTTCCTAATCCTGAGGATGCCCCTGTTATAAGAATTGTTTTTCCGTATATCCAGTCCATAAATTAAATCCTTTCAAAAATAACTTGCAAAAATTTCTTTTGCTGTTTATAATAATACAGTAACATTTTTCAGGCTCGTTGGTCAAGTGGTTAAGACGCCGCCCTCTCAAGGCGGAATCACGGGTTCAATTCCCGTACGAGCTGTTTTTTATGCCCTTATTTTAAGGGCTTTTTTCATGCCTGAAGCTACTCATGTGATATTTCGTGTGATATTTTTCGTATTGTATTTCGTGTTGCATTTTCCGTTGCATTTTGTAATGTATAAAGCAACACGATTTTTTCAATTTTTATACAAATGTTATAACACTTGCAATAATTGTAAAATTTGGCAATATTTTTGTAATTTTTTCTTTACTTATAACGATTTTGTGATATAATACTTATTGTTAGCTCGAGTGGTCTTAGTTAATAATTGGGTTCGATTCCCATAGGAGTTATTTTTGTTTTATTATTATTTTTATTTTTTTCATTTTACATCTTTTTTAAAAGATGTATTTTCCTTTTAGTTAGCACTGCTACCGAACATTCGGTATGCAGTGCTTTTTCTTTGCCTTTTATTTTATAAAAATTCAAAATTTCAAATTTCAAACTTAAAATTAAAATTAAATTCATAATTCAAAATTAAATTTGAAATTTGAAACTCATAAAATTAAAAATCAAAAATAGACAACTGACTGTCTTCAGGCATTCCTTCTAACAATCCCAAATCTGACATTGTATCTATTACTGTTTTACTTAACTTACTTTTCTGTCTTAAATCATTTTTAGAAACAAATGGTCCATTCTGATTTGCAACTGCTTCTACTAAAGCATCTGCCGCTTTTTCTCCAAGTCCTTCAATAGAATCCAAGCTAGGCATTAACTTACCATCTATTATCTGGAACTCATGAGCCTTTGCAGTATAAATATCCAACGGTAAGAACTCAAATCCTCTTGCATACATTTCCTGAACAATCTTCATGTCACCTAAAGAATCTTCATCTTTCTTAGATGCTTCATGATTATTCTTCTTACGTTTTAAATCTGCCATAAAGTATTCAAGTTTTTCTTTTCCCTGACACATTGTTTCATAGTCAAAAGCTTTTGCTCGAATTCCAAAATATGCTGCATAATATGCCAATGGGTGATACACCTTGTACCAGGCAACACGTAAAGCCATCATAATGTAAGCAGCCGCATGTGCCTTAGGGAACATGTACTTAATCTTTTTACATGACCAAATATACCATTCAGGTACATTATGTTCACGCATTACATCTTCTTCCTTCCTGTCTTCTCCTGTTTCCTTGTCTGTAAAAGTAAGAAGACCTCTACCCTTTCTAACATGCTCCATAATATCAAAACTTACCTGTGGCTCTATACCTTTATCCATTAGGTAAACCATAATATCATCTCTAGTACATATAGCAGTAGAAATTGTACACTTGCCTTCCTGAATAAGTGTCTGTGCATTACCCAGCCACACGTCAGTACCATGAGACAAACCTGCAAGTCTAACTAAATCGGCAATTTTTGTAGGTTTAGTATCTACTAACATTTGAATAACGAAATCTGTTCCCAGTTCAGGTAAACCAAGGGAACCTGTTGGACAGCCGTCAATGTCATCGCTTGTAATTCCTAAAGCCTCAGGACCAAGGAATAATGACATTACATTTTTGTCATCAAAAGGCACATCCGTTTGAACATTAGTGTTTGTTAGTTTTTCAAGTCGACGAATCATTGTTGGATCATCATGTCCGAGAATATCTAACTTTAACAGGTTTGCATCAATTGCATGGTATTCAAAATGAGTAGTTATTGTATCTACCGTCATATCGTTAGCTGGTTTCTGTATTGGCGTAAATTCATATATTTCCTTATCCCTTGGAACAATAACAATTCCACCAGGATGCTGACCTGTACTTCTACGGATTCCTGTACAGCCTCTTGCTATTCTGTCAATTTCCGCAGTACGCTTAATCTCATTATGGTCATCGTAATAATTTTTCACATAACCAAATGCAGTTTTCTCGGCTACACCTGCGTATGTTCCCGCTCTAAATGTATGGCCCTTACCAAACATAACTTCTGTATACGCATGTGCATTTCCCTGGTATTCACCAGAGAAGTTAAGGTCGATATCCGGTTCCTTTGTACCACCAAATCCAAGGAATGTTTCAAAAGGAATTTCCAAGCCATCCTTATGAAGTTTTTCTCCACAGTGTGGACATACTGCATCAGGCAAGTCAAATCCAAGACCACCCTCTGCTCTTTCCTCTTTAATTGTTGCCTGAATCTTTTTAATTTCATCTATAGGTGTCCCTTCAGGTGCTCTGTACTCATCCTCAAAAAATGAACTTTTGCACTTCTCACAATAATAGTGTGGGGCTAAAGGATTACATTCTGTAATACCTGACATTGTAGCTGCAAAAGATGAACCAACAGATCCTCTTGAACCTACCAAATATCCATCTTCATTTGATTTCCAAACTAATCGCTGAGCCATAATGTACATAACCGCATAACCGTTACCAATAATAGAATCCAGTTCAATTTCCAATCTATCTTCAACAATTTTCGGTAAATCTTCGCCGTAAATTTCATGAGCTTTTTGGAAACAGATATTTCTCAGGTTTTCTTCCGAATTATCAAGAACCGGTGGGCATTTATCAGGATGAATTGGTGAAATATTTTCTACCATATCTGCAATCTTGTTTGGATTTGTAATTACAACTTCTTCTGCTAAATCACTACCCAAATAATCAAACTCGCCAAGCATCTCATCTGTTGTTCTCAAATATAAAGGTGCCTGATTATCTGCATCCTTAAATCCGTTACCATACTGTATGATTCTACGATAAATTTCATCTTCCGGATCCATAAAATGAACATCACATGTAGCAACTGTTATTTTATTAAATTTTCTTCCCAGTTCAATTATCTTCCTGTTAATCTCTCTTAGTTCTTCCCTTGAATCAACTAAGAATTTTTTCTTATTATCTATATCAGGATTACCTGTTTTTAACATAAACTCATTGTTGCCTAAAGGTTGAATTTCAAAATAATCATAGAATTCTGCTAACCTTGCAATTTCCTGCTGAGTTCTTCCATGTAATATAGCCTGATATAATTCACCTGCCTCACAGGCACTTCCAATCATCAGACCTTCGCTGTATTTTAAATAATCACTTTTTAATATACGTGGTCTTTTGTTGGCAAAAGTATCTATATGGGAAATAGATACTAACTTATATAAATTAACTCTTCCTGTCTGGTTTTTAACCAAAATAATTGCGTGATGTGCAGGAAGCTTATTTATAAGATTGTCTGACTTCTTTCCTTCTTTGTTTACTTCATCAAGATTATTAATTCCTTTATCCTTTAACATCTTACAAAGTTTTAGGAAAATAAGAGCTGTACACTCTGCATCATCTACAGCTCTATGGTGATTTTCAAGAACAATTCCCAATGCCTTGGCAACTCTGTCTAATTTGTATTTTCCAAGTCCTATAATCAAATATCTTGACATTGCAACTGTATCAACGATTGTAAAATCACATGGCAAGCCAATTCTCTCGCAATTAGCTGCAATAAAACTCATGTCAAAGTCTGCATTGTGGGCAACCATTACTGAGCCTTCGCAAAATTCCATAAATGAAGGTAAAATTTCTTCTATCTTAGGAGCATCAATAACCATATTGTCATTAATACTTGTTAATTGTTCAATTCTAAGAGGTATAGGTATTTCAGGATTAACAAATGTACTAAAACGGTCAATTATTTTTCCATTTTGTACCTTTACAGCTCCAATTTCAATAATCCTGTCACTTTTTGCACTAAATCCTGTTGTTTCCAAGTCGAATACAACGTATGTGTCATCTAAGCTCTGACCTCTGGGATTAACAATCATATCTTTCAAGTCATCTACCAGATAAGCTTCAACACCATATATTACCTTAAAGTCACAATCTTTTCCTACCTTTGAACATTCCTTCTTAATGTCACAATACTCATGCCAGGCGTCGGGGAATGCCTGTACTACGCCATGGTCTGTTATGGCAATCGCTCTATGTCCCCATTCATAAGCACGTCTTACTAAATCGCTACAGTTACTTACACCGTCCATATCACTCATTTTGGTATGACAATGAAGTTCCACTCTTTTTTCCACTGCAGTATCTTTTCTCTTTTCAGTTGAAAACGGCTGTATAACCTTCATACCATCCACACGGCTGATTTCCACCTGTCTGTCATAGGTGTCATACATCGCAACACCTTTGATTCTTACAAAAGTATTCTTTTTTACCTTTGAAGTAAATTCCTTCTTGGCATTTTCATCTCCTAAGAAAATCTTTACTGCAATACTATCTGTGAAATCTGTTATCTCTAAGCTAACAAGGTATTTTCCTGATCTTAATTCTCTGTCATCCATGGTCATAACCTGACCTTTAACCACACACTCGCCTGTTCCCTCAAACACATCACATAAGGCTGTGTCTGAATCAAATTTAAAATCTCTTCCGTATGCCACTTCAGGATTATCTGAATATGTAGCCTTTTTAAGTCTTTTAGGTCTCTCTTCTACCTTCTTTGCTTCCTCCGGTTGCTTCTCTTCATTTTTGCTTAAAAGAACATCCACTTCATTTTTCAAACGTTTAGCGTTTCGTTTAGCGTATCTATTTCCGTCAATGGCATGCTTTTTGATTTTAACTTCTAAAGGCATACTAAATCTGTCTCTAAAAATTCTCTCAATTGTATCCTTTAAAGTTTTCATTCTGGCCTCCGAAATAATACTTGATTCCAGATTAATAACCAGTCTGCCTTTCTCATCAAAGGATGTTGGTGCCTTCTTTAACATAGTAGCAATTATGGGACTATGTTCATTTAATTCAAGCACAATACTATCCTTATATATTTCAAATAAGTTTTCCGTTGTATACTGAGCAGACAAATAATATTTCTCTATAATTTCTATACCTATCTTTTTGCCTGTTCTTAAAGTTCTTGCTAATTCTTCCCTAATTTTGAAAATAGCAGACTTTTCAATAAGTCTGCTGCTTTCAATATAGATTCTTATTTTGGTATGTTCTGTATTAGTAACAATTCTCGTTATATCTACTAATTCTAAAATACCTCGTAATTCATCATTTAACTGAAGATTATCAAAAACTTCTAAAAAGTTCTTTTTTGCCAATTTAATTCCTCCAGTTTTTTAATTCCTCTTCCAGTGTGTTTAATAATTCGTTTTCAGGAACTCTCTTTACTATTTCGCCCTTTTTAATCAAAAGACCTTCTCCTTTTCCTCCTGCTATTCCAAGATCAGCTTCTTTTGCCTCACCGGGTCCATTAACCACACATCCCATTACAGCAACTTTAATGTCTAAGTCATACTTTGACACCATTTTTTCCACTTGCTTTGCCAAACCAATTAAATCGATTTGAGTTCTACCACAAGTAGGACATGAAACAACTGATATGCCACCTTTTCTTAAACCTAATGTTTTTAAAATAAGTTTGGCACTGGCAATTTCCTCAACTGGATTATCAGTAAGGGATACTCTGATTGTATCGCCAATTCCCTGATTTAAAATAAGGCCCAGTCCTATGGCTGACTTAATATTTCCTGATGTAACTGTTCCTGATTCTGTAATTCCAACATGTAGTGGATAATTAGTCTTTGTAGCTATTAATTCATAGGCTTTAACACACATCATTACATCAGAAGATTTAATACTGATAACAAGATTATCATAACCTAAATCTTCGATTATTTTTACTTTGTCTAAGGCACTTTCAACTAAACCTTCCGCTGTAACCTTACCATATTTTTCTAAAATATCTTTTTCTAACGAGCCACTGTTTACACCAACTCTAATAGGAATATTTTTCGCCTTAGCTACTTCCACTACAGCCTTAACCTTGTCTACAGAGCCAATGTTTCCTGGATTAATACGAATCTTGTCAGCTCCATTTTCCATGGCAGCAATGGCAAGTCTGTAATCAAAATGTATATCTGCTACAAGTGGTATTGAAATCTGCTTCTTAATTTCTGCAATTGCCTTAGCAGCTTCCATTGTGGGAACCGCACATCTGATAATATCACATCCACTAGCCTCTAATTCTTTTATTTGAGCTACTGTAGCTTCCACATCTTCAGTCTTTGTGTTAGTCATTGACTGAATCATTATTGGATTTCCTCCACCAATAACTTTATTTCCAATTCTAATTACTTTCGTATTATCTCTATACATAATCTTCACCTATCCGTCAAAATCATAATTTTAAATTAATTTTCTAATATCATTAAATAATAAAAATACCATTAATGCCATTAATAAAATAAATCCAATGAAATGTATCATACCTTCCTTATCCTTTGGAATCTTTTTTCTTGTAATAATTTCAATAATGTACAAGAATAATCTTCCACCGTCTAATGCAGGTAATGGTAATAAATTCATTACACCTAAGTTGGCACTTAACATTATGGCTAAATTAATTAATGATAAAATAGTTACAGTTGTTCCCTGAGACTTAGCTGTTGAATAAGTATTGCCTATTACATTAACAATACCAACAGGACCGGCAATTTCGTTTGCTGATACCTTTCCTGTAACTAACATTTTTAAGCTCTTTAAAACTGTTGCTATTTCGTATCTTACATCTGTAAAGCTGTACTTGATTACGCCGCCTATAGACTGTTTTTCTCTTCCAATGTTGTAATCAAATCCCCTGCTTGCAATCTTTGTCATTATAGGTTTAACAGTTACATTTACAGTTTTTCCTTTTCTGTCCAAAGTAATCTTAACTTCATTTTCACCAAAAGGATGCTCTGTTAAATAATCGTTCATGTCATTGCCTGTTTTGATTGCAGTGCCGTCAATTTCAGTAACTACGTCTCCTGCCTGAACGCCCGCCTTAAAGAACGCTGAACCTCTTGTTACCTGAGTTATTTCAGCTTCTGTATCGCTTGGTGCATACTGCATACCTACTATATATCTTTTTTCAATTTCAGGTGAATACTTAATTGTCTTTGTCTCACCATTTCTAACAAAAGATACTGTTATGTCGTCACCGTTTAATGGATTAACATAATCTTCTAAGTATATTTCTCTTCCAAGTGTTGCATGAGCGCCATTATACTTAACGATTCTGTCTCCCTGTCTAAGTCCTGCTTCATACGCCGGTGATGCCTTGTCAACATTTGTAACATATGATACATCAGCACCCTTTGCTCCTATTACAATAAACGCAAGCAAAAGAGCTAATATGAAATTAAAAAACGGACCTGCAAATACTATTGCCATTCTCGCCCAGATTGATTTTGAATTAAAAGAGCCTTCCTCTTCGTTATCTTCATCTTCTCCAAGCATTGCACAGGAACCACCTAAAGGTAAAATCTTTAAGGAATATCTTGTGCCGCTTTTTGCAACTTTACTTAAAATTCTAGGTCCCATACCTACTGAAAATTCATTTACAAATACACCGTTTTTCTTTGCCACAATAAAATGACCAAATTCGTGTATTAAAACTAATAAGCCAAAAATTATTAATGCTATAATTATACTGATTGCTGTCTCCATTAATTACCACCTTTTCTCAATGAGCTCATAAGCCCACCCCTCTATTTCTAATATTTGTTCTACTGTCGGATTCTCAAGTGCTTTGTGATTTTCCATACAGTATTGTATTATGTCTGTTATTTCCAGAAAACTAATTTCCCTGTTTAAAAACTTTGCAACTGCCTTTTCATTTGCTGCATTAAATACTGTTGGCATTGAGCCACCGATTCTACCTGCTTCAAAAGCCATTTTTAGACCAACAAAATTATTTAAGTCAGGTTCCTCAAAAGTTATCTGACCAATTTTTGCAAAGTCCAGTCTGTCACCTGATAAATATCTTCTCTCAGGATAATATAATGCATACTGAATTGGAAGCCTCATATCAGGAGTTCCTAATTGCGCTATAACTGCCCCATCCTTAAACTGCACCATGGAGTGTATAATACTCTGTGGTTGAACTATTGGTTTTACATTGTCAATGTCCACGTTAAATAACCATTTTGCCTCAATTACTTCAAGTCCTTTATTAACCATTGTAGCAGAGTCGATGGTTATTTTTTGTCCCATAGACCAATTTGGATGTTTTAAGGCATCCTCAACTTTAACATTTTTCATCTGTTCTCTTGTGTAGCCTCTAAATGGTCCACCTGATGCTGTTAATAAAATCTTATCAATTTCCTTTGGATTTTCTCCGTTTAATGACTGAAAAATTGCACTGTGTTCACTGTCAACCGGCAATATTTTAACACCATTATCTTTTGCAGCCTTCATTACCAAATGACCTGCTGTAACAAGAGTTTCCTTGTTAGCTAGTGCAATATCCTTCTTTGCCTTAATTGCCTCTAATGTTGGTCTTATTCCAATCATGCCAACAAATGCCGTTACTACTATTTCGGCACTTTTTATTGTAGCCGCCTCTATCAAGCCATCCATGCCTGTTACTACTTTTGTATTAGTATCATTTATGGCTGTTTTTAAATTCTTCGCTGCTTCCTCGTTATAGACGCAAACCAATTCAGGATTGAATTCCCTAACCTGCTCTTCTAACGCTTTAATATTTGAGCCTGCAGCAATTGCCACAACGTTTAAATCATCATTTGCTCTAACTATATCTAAAGTCTGTGTTCCTATTGAACCTGTAGAGCCTAAAATTGAAATATTCTTCATTTATCTTTCCTCTAAAAATTTAAAACAATTGTATTAATATCCAAATAATTGGTGCCACATAAATAACACTGTCAAATCTATCCATAATTCCACCATGTCCCGGAATTAATTTTCCGTAATCCTTGATATCATGATTACGCTTAATTGCTGACGCTGCCAAATCGCCAATCATAGAAATTAATGCACCTATGGCACATATAATTGCACACGCAATTACAGGATTAATACTTAAGTTAATTTTATCTGAAAATACTGCTGCATAAATTGCACCTAACGCCGCTGCTCCAACTACACCGCCAACAGCACCCTCAACTGACTTTTTAGGGCTTAAAACCGGTGCCATCTTATGTTTTCCAAAAGCTACGCCTGCAACATACGCACATGTGTCACTTGCCCATGAGCATAAGAAAATCAACCAAACTAAATAAGTTCCGTTTTCTCCATTTCTCACTAAATAAATATATGACAATAGTATTCCGCCATATAACATACACATTATTGCATTTGAAATTTCCTCTGTTTTATATTTAGGAAACATAAATACATATTCTGCCAATAAGCAAATTAAAAATACAACAAGTAATGTAATTACATAATCTTCTTTTCCTATGTAAATCAACGCATAATAAACTATTAACGCAATATATCCTGTAATACCCGGTAGTTTATTTTCCAAGCCTAACACTTTATACAATTCATACAAAGCTGCAACTGACAAAAACATATTAAAGAAAAATAAAATGTTTCCTCCCGGTATAATTGTCACAAGAATAAGTGCAACTAAGATAATGCCACTAATTAATCTTGTAAAAAAAGATTTATTTGCAAATTTACTTAAAACCATTTTACTTAACTCCTCCAAAACGTCTGTCACGCTGATTGTATTTTACTATTGCTTTCTTTAGTTCTTCTTTGTTGAAATCAGGCCATAATACATCTGTAAAATAAAATTCTGTATATGCTAACTGCCACAATAAATAATTAGATAATCTGATTTCTCCACTTGTTCTAATCAACAAATCAGGATCAGGAATTCCTCTTGTGTCTAAATAACTGCTAATTGTATCTTCTGTTATATCCTCAGGATTTAACTTTCCTTCCTTACAGTCCATTGCCATCTTTGTTGTAGCTCTTCTTATTTCGTCTCTGCTACCATAATTAAGTGCAATAATAAATGTTATGCCATCATTATCTTTTGAACACTCTTCTAATTCATTGATTTTGGCAACAATATCATCATCTAATCTTGTTTTATCGCCGATAACCATACAACGCATATTATTCTTATTTGCTCTTTCTATACAGTCCGATAAATACTTTCTAAGAAGTTTCATAAGTGCATCCACTTCATCCTGTGGTCTGTTCCAATTCTCTGTTGAAAAAGCATACATTGTTATATATTTAATACCAATATCATGTGCATCTTCGAGTATTTTTTCTACTGTTCTTGCACCTGCGGCATGTCCTGCTTTTCTAGGTAAAAATCTCTTTTTTGCCCATCTGCCATTTCCATCAAGAATAATGGCAACATGATTTGGAATGTTCATTCCTGTTAAATCAATTTCCTCTGCCATCCCGGTCTCCTTACTCATTTATAAGTTCTTTCAATAACTGAAAATAGAGGAAACCCACCGTTTCCTCTTTGTCATTAATTCAAAATTAAACTGTCATGATTTCTTTTGACTTAGCATCAATTGCATCATCAATCTTCTTTACATATGCATCTGTGCTCTTTTGAACATCATCTTCATATCCCTTAATTTCATCTTCTGAAATTGAATCTTCTTTTCCTTTTTTCTTAATTGCATCAATTGCATCTCTTCTTATATTTCTGATTGCAACTTTTGCATTTTCGCCTTTTTTCTTAATATCCTTTGCAAGTTCTTTTCTTCTCTCTTCTGTTAATTCAGGATATACAAGTCTGATAACTGTTCCATCATTAGTTGGTGTAATACCAATGTCTGATGCCATAAGTGCGTGTTCAATATCACCTAAAATTGAAGGATCAAATGGCTTAATGGCAATTACTCTTGCTTCCGGTACGGATATGTTACCTACCTGCTGAAGTGGTGTAGGTGCTCCGTAGTAATCAACTGTAATTCTGTCTAACACTCTTGGATTAGCTCTACCTGCTCTAATTGCTCCAAATTCGTCATCCAAATTTTTTAAAGACTTCTCCATTTTTTCTTCGTAAGTCATTAATAATTCTTCCATAATAAATAATCTCCTTAAAAGTTTTTTCTTAAATATCTTAATCTGCAATATTCTTATTCTACTGTAATTTTTGTACCAATCTTTTCGCCTGAAACTGCTTTATTAATACTGTCTTCTTCGTTGAGACCAAACAATAACATTGGCATTTTGTTTTCCATTGCAAGAACACTTGCAGCTAAATCAATTACACCAAGTCTGTCGTCAACAATCTTTGAAATAGGTAATTCATCATATTTCTTTGCATTAGGATTAACTGCAGGATCACTGTCATAAACCCCGTCAATTGCCTTAGCTCCTAAAATACAATCTGCTTCAATTTCAATTGCACGAAGAACCATAGTCATATCTGTTGAAAAATATGGATGTCCTGTACCACCTGCAAAAAATACAACCTTACCTGCATTTAAATCTGCAACAGCTTCATCTTTTGAGAAAAGTTTTGTCCAAGTTCCACATAAGAAGGGTGTATATACATTAGTATCCATACCTTCTGTTCTAAATATTTCAGAAACATACATGCAATTCATAATTGTTGCCAACATACCAATCCCGTCTGCCTTTGGTCTGTCAATCTTATTGCTTGTGCGTCCTCTCCAAAAGTTACCACCACCGATAACAATTGCAACCTGAACCCCTTTATCTACTATAGCCTTTACCTGCTTTGCAACAGCCACACAGGTTTCTTCATCAAAACCTGTCTTCTTATCTCCTGCCAAAGCTTCACCACTTAATTTAAGTAAAACTCTATTCATTCTTCTCACCTAGTCCTTTATTAGTATTTACACAAATAAAAGACGTAAACACAAAATAAATTTTGCATTTACATTCCTTTCTTTATTTATAACCGATTTTAGTCAAAACCTAGAATTAGAATACCATATATCAAGTAAAAAATAAAGATTAATATTATGAGACTACGCGATTAAATCTTCCACTGAACAACCTAATACTTTCGCTAATCTAGTTTACTATAATCTTCGTCACTTACAGCTTCGCACCATTCATTACTTGTGTTTTCGCCCGGTACTTCCACTGCAATATGTGAGAACCAACTGTCTTTCTTTGCTCCATGCCAATGTTTAACTTCAGGTGGAATTGTAATTACTGTTCCGGGAACCAGACTTACAGCTTCTTTTCCTTCTTCCTGATACCAGCCTTCACCGGCAGTACAAATTAATAACTGGCCACCACCTTTGTCTGCATGATGAATATGCCAGTTGTTTCGACAGCCCGGTTCAAATGTAACATTTGCTAAAAATACTGCTGTCTCTTCCGGATTTGTTAATGGATTCAAAAAAGAATCCCCAACAAAATACTGTGCAAATCCTGTTCATCTTCCCTACAACCAAGTTCCTTTAAGCACCAGATTGTACACTGGTTATTATTATCCATGCATTACCTCCGTTTTCACTATACTTTATATTATAAATCCTTTTCTTTTTTTGTATAATACCTATGCTAAATGTCGCACTATGCTTTACAGGCATGTTATAATTTAACCGTATTGTTGTTAAAGGAGAGAAATATGGACATTAGAGTTTTGCGATATTTTTTAGCTGTTGCCAGGGAAGAAAATATTTCCAAGGCAGCGGAATATTTACATATAACCCAGCCGACTCTTTCACGACAGTTAAAAGAGTTAGAAGATGAATTAAATGTTTCTTTATTTACCAGAGGCAAAAGAAACATAACATTAACAGATGAGGGAATGCTTCTTAGAAAAAGAGCTGAAGAAATTACTTCCCTTATGGATAAAACTGAAGCTGAATTTAGCAATTTAGATAATTTAATAAGCGGGGATGTTTACATTGGTGGTGGCGAAACCCTTGCCATGAAAATTTTAGCTGAAGTAATGACTGATATGAGTGAAGAATATCCGGATGTGCGTTTTCATCTTTACAGTGGTAATGCTGACAATGTTATGGACAGAATTGACAAAGGGCTTTTGGAATTTGGTGTGGTTATTGAGCCTGCTGATATTAGAAAATATGAAGCCATGCGTCTGCCATACACAGACCATTATGGGCTTATCATGAAAAAAGATGATCCTTTGGCATCTATGGATACAATTCCAATTTCAATGTTAAAAGACATACCTATTTTAGTTGCCAAAAGAATCATTGATAACAATTATTTTTCTGAAATTTTTGGCATTTCACCTGAACAACTGGATATTCGAGCTACGTTCAATCTTATATATAATGCTGCTCTCTTAGTTGAACAGGGAATGGGATATGCTCTTACAATAGATAAACTTATTAATGTAACAGGAGATAATAATCTTTGTTTTGTCCCACTGGAACCGGAAACCACACTTAATCTTTCAATTATATGGAAAAGATATCAAATGTTTAGCGGTGCCTCAAAAGAATTTTTAGACAGATTAAAAGAGCGTTTAAAAAGACAGTAGTGAGTTAAATTTCACTACTGTCTTCTTCTATTGTTGTCTCAGTTTCTTTTGTTGTTTCAGACTCTGTATTCTTTGTTTCCGTTTCAGGATTTTTTGTTTCAGGTTGAACTTTTGTGGTTTGCTCTTCCTTTGTCTTATCCTTACTTTTATGTTTAGTTTCTTTTTTCTTTTTAGCTTTTTTTGTCTCCACTTCTTTTTTTGATTTTAACTTTATATTCTCCGCTGTTAAAATTCTTCTTGCTGCACATGGACTTCCTACCGTACTAATTACCATACCGACTTTTCTATTGGCGGAATGTATTACTTTTCCATTTCCAATATAAATTGCCACATGACTGATTCTGTTTTTATCTCTTTTGTCTGTGTGATAAAAAACCAAATCTCCAGGCTTTAATTTGTTTAATGAGACTGCGCTTCCGTTTTTTGCCTGTTCTGCTGCTGTTCTGTTAAGATAATGACCGAACTTTCTAAAAACAGACTGTACAAATCCTGAACAGTCAGCGCCTCTTGTTAAGCTTGTACCACCCCAAACGTATCTGTTTCCAAGGAATTTTGAAGCATACTTTATCAAGTCCCTTGCTTCACCTTTTTTAGGCAAATCTTTTTCGGCCAGACTATAACCAACAATACCACCAGTCCACTGGGTGTCTACCATCTCATCATACTCCTCAGAAGTATATACTTTTTCTTTTTGTACCTTCAAAGTCATTTGTTTTGCCGGAATCCACCCTGTTACTGCTTCAGACCTTTTTATTTTTACCCATTTTTCATTTTTGCTAATTTCAACAATAGGATATTCTGTCTTTTTGTATGCCACACCTATTGATGCTGCCTTCTTGTTGCCGTCTTTTCTTATAGCTACGTTTTCTGACTTTATTTTTGCAATTACATGCTCTGTTCTAAGTAGCACTTTTTTAGCTTCTTTTCCCTTTACAACATACTTGCTCTCAATGTAGCCTTCTACTTTACCTGACCTGATTTTAGTCCACTCTTTACCTGATTCTACGACCTTTACAACGCATCCTTCAAGAGCAACTCCTGCCTCATCGCTTGCCATGGATTTGTCCTTGTAAACTTCTGCTATATCGTCATCAATATCATCTATCTCTTCGAAAGATTTATCATCGTAAACTTTAACAATTTTTAATTTTTTATATTTTTTGCCATATAGCGGTTGTTTCTTTTTTGTTTTAGTTTTCTTAGTCTTAGTCACTTTTTTTGTTTTAGCTACTTCTGCCTGTGTTGTTGTTTCCTGCACAGTTGTTGTTTGAACTTCCTTACTTGACGTTGTTTTTCCATTATGCCCAATTAATGTAATTGTTCCAATCGCAACTGCAAACACCACCAAAATACCAACTGCTTTTATTACAGTTTTCTTATCAAAACTTAATTTATTTATTTTTTCTTTTATAAAATTCATTCTCTTTATTTCTACTTCCCATTTTTTATATAATTTCAGCACAAAAAGATCAATTTTCACCTCTATTTTTAAATGGGTGAAAACGACCTATGTTAATTAACTCTATTGCCATCATCTTTTTTAGATTTATTATAAAAATCCGTTATTTTATCCATACTATTAATCACTATCTACTAATATAATAACGTTTTCTAATATATTCAACAGTTTTCATAAAATTTTTATTTTTTATTTTTAAGGGTGAACATTCATTCGATTTATGTTATACTCTTTTTATGATTAATTTAGAAAAAACCAAGATTATACTTGCTTCTCAGTCGCCAAGACGCAGCGAGCTTATGAAGCAGGCAGGTTATGAATTTGAAATAATTGCGTCTAACATGGAAGAAGTTATAACAAAAACTGAACCGGAGGCAGTTGTGGAAGAACTGTCATTTCAAAAAGCTGACAATGTTCTTAACATGATTTTGAAATCTGTAGATTTGTCTCTTATGGCTTTTGGTGGTTTATCCCTTATGGTTATTGGAGCCGATACAATTGTTTGCAGTAACGGCAATATTCTCGGCAAGCCTAAGAATCATAATGAAGCATATAATATGATTGATTCCATTCAGGGAAATACCCATCAGGTATATACAGGTGTTACTGCTATTGTGTACGATTTTGACACACAGGCAAGGAGACATATAACTTTCAACGATTGTACTCAGGTGCATTTGTATCCAATGTCATCTCAGGAAATTAACGACTATATCAACACAGGTGACTGTTATGACAAAGCCGGAGGATATGGTATACAGAGTAATTTTGCAGTATATGTTAAGGAAATCAGTGGAGATTATAATAATGTTGTGGGGCTTCCAATTAGTAAGTTGTACCACGAACTTCAAAAGCTTTAGAAGCTATCAACTTTAGAAGCTATTAGCTTTAGACGATTATTACTTTTAGAAGATATTAATTTTAGAGAATTATTAATTTTAGGAGATATTGTTTTGTCAGAGAAATATTATTTATGTATTGATTTGAAATCATTCTATGCATCAGTTGAGTGCATTGAATTAGGGCTTGATCCCATGACAACTAATTTAGTTGTTGCAGATAAAGAGCGAACAGATAAAACCATTTGTCTGGCAATTACACCTGCAATGAAAGCTCTCGGCATAAAAAACCGTTGCCGATTGTTTGAAATTCCTAAGAATGTTGAATATATTACTGCTGTTCCCCGTATGAAAAGATACATTGATTACTCCGCAGATATTTACAGTATTTATCTTAAATATATTTCAAAAGATGATATCCACGTTTACTCAATTGATGAGGCGTTTATGGACGTTACCAATTATCTTGCCCTTTATCAAATGGATGCAATTACACTTGGGCGTACAATAATGGAAGATATTTACAACACTTTTGGCTTACGGGCAACCTGTGGAGTTGGCACTAATCTGTACTTAGCCAAAATTGCTTTGGATATCACAGCAAAACATTCGCCTGATTTCATCGGCTTTTTGGATGAAGATTTATACAAAGAAACTCTTTGGGATTACACTCCACTAACTGACTTTTGGCGTGTAGGTCCGGGGACTGTAAGACGTCTTGCCACAATGGGTATTTATACCATGAAAGATATTGCAGAAGCTAACGAGGACGTACTTTACAATGCTTTTGGTGTTGACGCGGAGCTTTTAATAGACCATGCTTTTGGCATTGAGTCAACTACCATGTACCAAATCAAGCATTACAAGCCACAAAGTAACTGTTTAACAAGTGGTCAGGTTCTTATGTGTGATTACAATTTTGATGATGGTCTTCTTGTAGTTAAGGAAATGGTTGATGCTCTTTGTCTTGATTTGGTTGATCAGGAACTTGTTACAGGCTCGGTAACTTTGCATGTAGGTTACTCTAATGCCCTTAACATGAAACCTGCTCATGGTACAGCAAGACTTGATATCAACACTAATTCAGACTTAATTATTATTCCAGCCGTTACCAACCTATACAGGGAAATCGTAAGACCTAACATTGGCATAAGAAGAATTAACATTACATTTAATAATGTTATGCCTGAAGGTTACACTCAGTATACTTTCTTTATGGACATTGAAGCTTTGGAACGGAATAAGAAAATTCAAAAAGCAATGATTGAAATCAAGTCAAAATTTGGAAAGAATGCCGTTCTTAAGGGAATGGATTTACAAAAAAATGCCACTGCTATTGAGAGAAACCGACAAATTGGCGGTCATAAAAGCGGTGAAAATTAAGGAGAGAGTCATGCCATCTAAACCCAAACAAAAAATGCCAATAGAGGAACGTGCCAAACAGTTTATGCCTTTTTCAGCTTTAAAAGGTCTTGAGGAAGCCTTAGCTTCCAAAGAGAAAATCATCGTTCCAAAAAAAGAACTTACACAGGACTATGCCGAAGAACTTAATCTTAAACTTAAAAGTTTAAAAGCAGGTTCTATTATAACAGTTGTCTACTACTGCAAAGAGGAATATATCAAACTTACAGGTATGATTGCTAAAATCAATTACGACAGCAGAATCATACAAATTGTAAACACCAAAATTCCTTTTGATGATTTACTAGACATAATAATAGCTGATTAAATGTATATTACACTAAATCTTTTAATATAATATGCATTTATCAGCCATTTTATTTACTACTTATTTTTTACCATTGGTTTATCATTTATAAATTTTATTGTCTGATATTTCTTTTACTATTATTTTCTGTCTTCTTTTCATTATTATCCTGTTTTTTAACTGAACTTTGTATTGCCTACTTTATCTTTCCTTAATAATATTTCTGCTACAGAAATATGTTATTAAGAAATACCCGCCGTAAATTAAAACTAAAACAACTGCAGTTAATATAATTGAACCAAGCAAACCAACTTTTCCAAAGGTTGCTAAAATTGTTGTAGCAAATTTCAAGCCTACAACAGAATGAATAATGGCAATAATTAGTGGAAACATAAAATATATTCCAATCTGTTTAAATAATGCCCTGTTAATCATTTTGTCATCTGTACCTAATTTTCTTAGCATTAAATAACGCTCTTTATTGTCTGTTGACTCAGATAATTCCTTTAATGCAAGTATTGCTGCTGATGAAATCAGAAAAATACTTCCTAAATACATGCCAATAAATGTAACTATGGCTCCAATCCCGATACATGCTTCTGCTACATCCATTTTTGTATTTATCGAAATCATATTGTAAGTTTTCTTACCCATTATTTTGGTTATCCGGTCATTGTTTTTTATTATTTCATCCTTTGGTGCTGTATTGTACTTTCCTACTAAAGTACTGTCATATACTTCTGCATTTTTAAGTGCAATGTCAGGCAATACAATGATACCCGAATTTTCTTCATTACCTGATAAATTAACAAATCCATATTTGCACTCTCTATATAGGGGAGAATATTCCTTTCCACCTAATTTAATTTTCTCACCATTTTTCAACGCAATGTTTCTTAATTGAACCATTCCCTGAAAGTTTGCTACAACAAGATATTGATTTTCTTTTAGTTTAAAAGTCTTTTGTCCATAAAGTTTTGCCACCTTGTTATAGTCACTTATTTTCATTATATCTTCCTGACTATTTAAAGTTATTCCCTTATATGTTTTTGCTATTTCATTATAGCTGTTTCCAACAACATCTCTTAAAGTAAGCTTCTGTGTCTTATAAGTATCATATTCCACATATTCCCTAAACTCATCTTCTATCTTACAGCCAGCGCTTTCCAATATGCTCTTTACCTTCACCTGCTTATTATTTATAACATCATTTTTTACTTCTTTTCCAACAGTAATTTGAACATCCGCCGGGCACATTTTCTGAATATTTTCTGATAAAGAATTTTTAATTGAAAATGCACTTGATAAAACGCAAATTGTTACAAAAAGCATAATGCATATAATAGTCATCTGAACAACTGTTGTATTTATTTTGCTACTTATCTGTCGTAAAACAAAACTATTTAAACCTTTGTAATATGTGCTTTTTTTCGCCATTACAATTTTAAGTATTAGTCCCGATACTGACCAGAAAAACAGCAATGTGCCAACAATTCCAAGCATTATTGGAATTAAAATATCCATTGAACTTTCTAATTCATTAACGCCAACGGTTACTAAATAATATGCTCTACCTAAAACTACGCATGAAATAATGAAAACCATTATACATACAATAGAATTTTTGTTTTTTATTTTTTCATTTCTTTTTCTTCCATTTAGCAAATCTATAAGTTTGCATTTACCAATTGTCCATGTATTAAATACCATTACAAAAACATACATTATGCCAAAATATATTAGTGTTTTTATACAAGCACTTCTTGAAAATACAAATTCAAACTTGCGCATGTCTGCCTCAAACATATTTGCCACAACTATGCTCATTAATTGAGAAAATGCTGTGCCAATAACCAACCCAACTATAAGGGATATTATACCAATTATCAGTGTTTCAAAGAAAAGTACAAGAGATATTTTTCTTTTTCCCATACCTAAAGTCAAATAAACTCCAAACTCCTTATTTCTTCTTTTTATTAAAAAAATAGAAGCGTATATTATTAAACAGCCTAATATAATTGACACAAAAACACTTACACCTGAAAGCATGCCTGTCATTAATTTTATAATATCAGATGTGTTTTTAGAAACATCCAGCATTACTGTTTGTGAATCAATGGCATTAAACACGTAAAATATAGCCACACCTAATATAAGAGTAAAAAAATAGATGGCATAATCTTTTATACTCTTTGCTATGTTTTTCGCCGAGAGTTTAAAGAGCATCATTTAAATCTCCCCCTAACATTGTAACTACATTGATTATTTCATTAAAAAATTCTTTTCTACTTCTATCTCCTTTTACAATTTCGTTAAAAATTTTGCCATCCTTAATGAAAATAACTCTTGAACTGTAGCTTGCTGAAAAAGCATCATGCGTAACCATTAATATTGTTGCCTGCAATAAATTATTCAAATACTCAAATCTTTCTAATAACATTCTTGAAGATTTAGAATCTAGAGCCCCTGTTGGTTCATCTGCCAAAATAAGTTTTGGATCATTAATAATTGCCCTTGCACTGGCTACTCTCTGTTTCTGTCCTCCTGACATTTCATAAGGATATTTATTTAAAATATCTTCAATTCCTAAGTCGTAAGCTACTTTTTTTACTTTTAAATTGATTTCCTTATACTTTTCATTTTGAATGGACAATGCTAATGCAATGTTCTCATAAGCTGTTAAAGTATCAAGCAAATTAAAGTCCTGAAAAATAAAACCAAGTTCCTCTCTTCTAAACTTATTTAACTCCTTTGACTTTAAGGCTGTTATGTCCTGACCTGCAACATAAATATGACCTGCTGTTACTTTATCAATTGTTGAGATACAATTAAGCAAAGTTGTTTTTCCCTATCCTGTCAAGTAATATCCAAAAAAAATATTGAATTTACACAAAAAGAAAGACTGCCTATTTCAGCAATCTTTCATAATAGTTTGAGTTAATCAGAATTACTCGTCTTTTAAAACAATTTTCTTCTCCACTCGATATTTAACTCCATCTTGAAAAACATAATTGTATTCCAGCTTCTGAATATCAAACCAGTCCGTAAAATATGTCAATTTAGGATAAGTATCCCATAAATATTCATCTATATAATCATATCCATCAGAACTGTACTCCATGTTTGGCCCACAAAAAAATACATAACTTTTTCCTCTCCCTACACTGCTATTAAAACATATTCCGTCATATCCTAGGCTTCTTATATATTCTGCTATAACCTGAGTTGCTACATATTCATAGGAATGATCCTCTTTTTTATCATCCACTGGAGAGGTTATCTCTTTAATAAATGCATCAAGAAAATTATTTATCCAACGTAAATCATGATCATATTCTTCGCTGAATATACTTTTGGTAGTAACAAAAGCAACTTGAGAAAAATCAATAATTGTCAATTCTTCTTTTAATACATATTCAGCAACCATTACTGTTGCATCTTTATATCGACATTCTTTATATGCCGTTTCTCTATCTGATGCAACATATAGATATGAAATACCTGCTGGACTCATTCTATTTGTTGTTGCATATTTAGGGGGTGCAGGAGCCATTTCTTTGTAAACCCCTGCATAATCCAGATCATGTAATTTCTCATCGTTCAATTTCCTTGCTCGATAATAAATCGTTCCTGCTTTTATAACAGTATCATATTCTAAAATATATGGTACTAATTCTTTTAAATAATCTCTTCTCTGGCAATCCTTATCTATATCAAAGAATCTATTATAGTATTTTGTAATATACTTGAAAAATTCCCATGTATAATACATTTTTGTTGCCTCAAGGCCATATAAATCATCTTTAAGTACCAAATTACAATTATCTATATCTTCAAATACATCTGATTCCCCTTGCTTTTTTTCTTCAAAACTTAACCCTGAATCTGAAAATATATCTTCCAATATAGTCGTATCTATAACAGCCTCGTTTAAAACATTTTCTTCTTCTACTAAAATATCTCTGATTGAATAAGGAGCTACACTCCTTCCTGTCCGATTGCAATATTGTTTCTCTTCTGAGTCCCAATACGCCCCTGTACCATTTTCTATATCTTCATACGCTTTTTTTAAACACTCTCGGATATAGGCTCCTATTTCTCCTGTAGAAATAATATTTACTCCATTGGAATTACAATAATCACATTTTCCTACATTCCTCTCCGATAAGATATATTCTTTTAAATACTTATTAGAAAAACATTTTTCACAGCAATACCTCATATCGTTCCCCCGATATTCTTATAAATTTTATTTATATCTTATCAAATATTACTAATCATCACAATCTTATTTATTTCTACTATCCTTGTTCTCAATCTACCGCTGTTTCTGTTGCATTTGAAAGACAAATTTTCCTTTAATATCCTGTCCCTGCATTTCCATCTTTTTTATAAAGATGTGCTGCTGGCTGTCAGTTTCATATTGAATTGCCACACCAAGACCCTTCTTCATAAATGCGGCAACTCCCATATCTACAAAAACCTCCTGCCCTTCTTTCTTCTGAAAACTGATTTTAGGAAAAACCCCTGATAATTTTTCCATAACATACCGTTCCATTTTTTCCAAGCTCTCAAATGGCATAGCCTGTATCCTTTGTAATATCTCCTGCAAACGTTCCTCTCTCATAACACATTTGCAATGATCTACACCAAACACCATAGCAAGGCTGTATCCACAATCCCAGGATACATGTATCTGTCCGCCATCATCTACAAACTGTACAGTTCCTAAATCACCGGGGCTCAGTTTTACATACGGATCAGCTTCCATATCTTCCAACTCTACCCGACACCCCGGTGGGTACATATTTCTTAACACAATTCTTTCCGCATTACTTATCACTGTTTTCTTCCTTTCTCCAATCCGGCTACCGTCCCAAAGACTTCTCTGGAACATTTCCCTCCAACAAATACTCTCTTTCTTTATTCCATTCCAGCACCTTTTCCATAGCAGCTTCCAATTGGTCTTCTGTCGGTTCTCTTGTATAGGTTCTATATTCCTGAAAATATTCTTCCAAGGTGTTCTGCTGTATCTCCAGTTCCTCTTTATCATAACAATCCGGCTCTTCCAGATCCTTCAACTCCTGCAAGATTTCCCAGCATTCCAAAACACTGTCTATCTCCCGCATTTCAAGCAGATAAGATAAAAATGTTTCCTCTGGCATAATACTGAAATAGCACCGGTCAAACCATTGCTCAATATACATGCGTTCATCAGAACCATTGGTATGTGTACCACAAATCAAATCTGCAACAAAGTTTTCAAACAGTTCACCGATTGACAGCCCAACTTTTCCAGACTTCCTACAGAGTTCTTCTACTTCGTCTTGATATAACCTGATAGAAATGGTCCGCTGCAGGCTTTTTTCATAGGGCTCTATATCCTCCCCTGCCTCACAAAAATGCAGATGGGTATCCATATAAATGTCTTCCATATCGCAAAATCTCCGGCTCATTGCTACATAGTCTTTATTTTTCAAATCCCACTCCAGCCGGTAATGATGTTCTCTTGCGTGTTCTTCTAAGTCTTTTCTTATGATGTTTCTGGTCGCTTCCGGCAGTTCTGCAATAAAAATGCTTGTATCCGGAACCGCCAATACTCTTTCTTTTACCACATTTGTCCTCCCTGTTTGTAAGCATTCCTTGCCACTGGCTGATTCCCCAGTACATCCATATAGAGGATAATTCCCTGCGGGTCCAGATGTACGGTAATAAATTTCTGTATTTCCTGTAACAGATCATGATCAGAAAACCCAGCCTGACAGCCTATAAAATTCCTGATTTTTTCTACAATATCCTGTTTCCGGAACTCTTGCAATACCAGAATCGGAATCGTGTGCTGACCTCCCATAGCATCATAGGGCAACGCTTTCCGCAATTCTTCCAAGAGATACCTGTAATAATCAACTACCACCTGGTCTGTTTTCCACGCTTTTTCCTTACAATCCCGGAGTAAAAAATCATACTCTTTTTTTGCCTGTTCCATTTCTTTCAGAATTTCTACTGCTTCCACAGAACAATATCCTTTCTCTTCTATCAGTTCCATCAGTTCTTCCATAGAATATGTTTCAAGATACATGGCTCTTCCCCCATCTTCTTTGCCAAATTTTCTCCTAATACAAAGAAGAGGAAGACACCGTAGCGTTTTCCTCCTCTTTTATGAAATCTTCTTCTCTACTGGAATCCAAGACAATAAGCTCTCCCGGTTCTTTCTTATCCTATTGCTTCCAGAAATTCGTCCCTGTATTTCCATACAATTTCAATATGTTCCGGATCATAAAAATTTATGACTTCAATCAGCTCATGCAGAACTTCATAAGACAGCTCTTCCAATCCCTTATATTTTACAAAAAGTTGCAGTCCCTCTGATTTCTCCTTTTGTTTTTTCTCCTCCCCTTTTAAAATTCTTGCTTCTATCTCCTGTATCTTTTGCTGATAAACTGCTGTCTTCTCCATACAGGTTTGTTTTCGTGCCAGGTAATCTTTCAAAGAAATCTGTTCTTCTGCATATTGTTCATACAGTTCCATTTTCTCCTGTTTACGAAGCGCCAGCTTCTTTTCATATTGCTTTTTTCGATATCGGAGTTTCGGAATATTCAAAGTCTGATTGGCTTTCTTTAACTGCTTTATGGTATCCTCTGCAAGGGTTACCTGCTGTCTTATCATAATTAGCACCAGTTCTTCCAACTCTTTCTGCTTATATTTCTTTGGATAACAGGAAGCATTGGGGGCTGTCGTAACACTTTTACAATAAATCGGCTTTTCTTTGTATTCTGTCCGTATCCGCATTTTCCGACCACAATGTCCGCAACGGATCAAACCTGAAAAAATATTCTCAGAAGACGGTGTCCGCCCATAATATTTTCTGTCCTTCTGTACCATGTCCTGGATCTTCTGAAGCTCCTGCTCCGTTACAATCGCTTCGTGTCCTCCTTTTACGCAAATCCAATCCTCTCTTGAAATATATCGGTACTCTCTTTTTGACGGAACCCTGGTTTCTGTTTTCCCTCTTACCGTCAGTCCTGCATAAACCGGATTAAACAAAATCAGCTTTACTAAATTTCCGTCCCAGAATTTCACAGATTTCTTTGCTTCCGGCGCCCAGCCTTTCCTTTGAAGGTATACGGTAGGTGTTTCAACTTCTTTTTTATTCAGGTCCCTGGCAATGTCTGCATAGGTCTTTCCTTCCAACCTTTGGTCGAAAATCCCCCTTACAACGGAAGCTGCCTCCATATCCAGATGAAGTTTTGTATGAACACCGTCATGGAAGCAATATCCGTATGTTGGGATTGAACCATGATATTGTCCCATTTCAGCCTGTTTCCTCATAACTTTTTTGATATTGTTGGAACAAATCTGGGGATAAATCCCATTGATCAGGTTCTTAAATTTAATCTCCGTATCCTTTCTTTCGGAAGGTTTCTGGCTGCTGTCATAAAAATCATTGATTGAAATGAAACGCACCCCAAGGAACGGAAATATTTTTTCGATATAGTTTTGTGTTTCTATGGTATCCCTTCCCAGGCGGCTCAAATCTTTGACAATGATACAGATTCGTTTTCTCCTGGTAATCAGCCCCATCATGCGCTTAAATTCCGGGCGGTCAAACGTTGTACCGCTGTAACCGTCATCTACAAAGAAGAAAAACTTTGCCCCTGCAAACTCCGGCTGGTTTTCTACAAAGTGCTGAATTAAAAGCCTTTGATTTTTAATGCTGTTGCTTTCCTCCATTTTTTCTTTATCATCTCTGGAAAGACGCAGATAAGCAAAAACAAAATCACACTGCATACGGAAGACCTCCTTCCATATTGTCTAGTTCTTTTTCCAGCTCCTTTTCAAATAAATCCCCAAACCAGAACACGATTTCCACATAGTCTTTGGAATATACCGTAATCTTTTCAATAAAGCGGTCCGCAATTCCTTTCTCTATCTTCTGAAATCTTTGGTACTTTAGAAGTTCCTCTGTCCAATCCATTCTTGCCTTCACCTGATCTAACAGGTGCTGTCCACGAAGCTGTATCTGCTTCATATTCTGCCTGGCTGCTTGCTGTTCTTCCTGATAGATTGATTTAATCTCCTGATATTCCTTGCAGTCCAACAGCCCGGTAGCATAATGCTCAAACAAGGTTTCCAGTTTTCTTCCATATTTCTCATACTTCTGTCTGGCATTTTTTATTTTTTCTGCTACCTCCTGCTCCAGCTTTTGATAAAACTCTGCACCATAGGTTTTCTTACTTTCTACAGCAAGCTGGATCTGGTAGCGGAGTGCTGCCTTGACTGCCTGATTGATGTAAATTTCATTCACCGTCCGGAAACATTCCGTATGATCTGTAAGGGAAAAGGAAGGGCATTTATAAACCATATATTTGTGTTTCTCATTACCTCCGCTCCTGCTTCTTCCAAGACGTCTTCCGCAATGCCCGCAGAAAATCCTTCCCTTAAAAGGGCCATCTGCCCCCTGTTTTTCTTTTGGGTTTGCAGCCCAGTTATCCAACGTATCTTTCCAGCGTTCCTTTGCAATTTCCTGTGCTTTCTCATAAATCGCCCGTTCCACAACTGCTTCCCAGGCATTTTCACACACTTCCCACTGCTCTTTTGGTATCATCTGAAGGGGAATATTCTGCGCAAGCATCTGTTTTGTTTTCCCATAAACAGCAGCACCTATATAAACGGGGTTCTGTAAAATCTTCCTGATACCGTCTGATCTCCATAACCGCCTTTTTTCCGGCTCCTTTCCCTGTTTCCTTTTCTGGTAGCTGTCCTCCGGTCCTAATACCTTTTTACCATTCAGTTCCCTTGCTATATCATAGCTTGACATTTCTTCAAACACATACCAGTAAAAAATCTGCCGGATTATTTCTGCTTCCTCTGGTTCCGGCACCAGCTTCTTACTGTTTTCCTCTGCTCTTTGGTATCCATAAGGAGGTCTGGAACCCCAAAACTCTCCCCGTTCCCTGGACAGCCGGTGCGCCTGTACCAGTTTCTCTGAAACTTCCCTGGCATAATAATCATTCATAAAGTGTTTCAAAATATTGGTGGTCCTGTTTTCTACACAAGCTGGGTTTGCGCTGTCATATTCGTCCATAACGGAAATAAACCGGATATTTAAGGTTGGGAAAATCACATCAATCAAATCTACAGCATCTAAGGCGTCCCTTCCAAACCGGGCAAAATCCTTTACAATGATGCAGTCAACCTTTTTATTTGCCACATCTTCCATCAACTCTTCAAATGCGTCCCTTTGGAACGTTGTACCTGTCACACCATTATCCGCATAGACTTTTACCACCAGCATTTCCGGGTGTTTCTTTGCGTAGTCTTCACAGATCTGTTTTTGGATATAAATGGAATCTCTTCTGCCATGCCCTCCGTCCTTTTCGGAAAGCCTTACATAAATATAGGTTCTCAGATACTTAACTTCCGGCTTACTGTTTTGTCTTTTCTGTCCTCTTTTGCTTACCTTAGGCACTTGCTTCCGCCCCCTTTCCTTTCAGGAAGGCTTCCACACGCTGATCCGGCTTTGTCCTGTTTACTGTTTCCAGCAGTCCCAATACCTTTTCAAATTCATCTTCAAACCAAAAATGAATGATAATGCGCTTCTGCTCATATACCTCAATCCGTTTGACCAGATTTACCAGCATTAAGCGGTCCACTTCCGTCCGGTCCCGGTATTCCAGAAAATATTCCAGCCACTCCTGCTGTTTTTCAAGGGTTTCCTGCAAGTTTCGGATTTCCCTTTGCTGGCACTCCATTGCCTGCCGGATTTCCTCTAAAGACTGGTCATACTTTGCTTTGAAGGTTTCAAATTCTGTCCGGTCCAGGATTTCTTCTGCAAAACTGTCATACAGTTTTACTTTAATGTTTAAAATTCTCTGGCTCTCCTTTTCCAGCATCTCCAGTTTTTTGTCTTCTTCCAAAAGCCGCTGTCTTGGGATTGAGGCAGTTTTTACATACGCCAGTATCTCCTTCAACTCCACCAGAACAGAAATATAATGCAGGATTGCTTCTGTCACAGCCCCTACCAGTTTTTTCTCACTGATACTATGGGAACTGCACTGCTTTTCATAAAGGGACGTCGAACATACATAATAGTGGTGGACTTTATCTGGGCTTTTCAGTACCATGCTTTCTTTACAGTCCCCACATTTTACCAGGCCTGAAAGAAGCGCCAGCCCCTTTGCACCCCTCATGGTATCCATTTTCATCAGGTTACCTACCACTTCATATTGGTGTCTGTTGATAACCGGCTCAAAGGCATTTTCATACCGTATCCACTCAGCTTCCTCTTTGTGGATCACAACCTTTACTTTATGGTTTGGCGTTGTGGTTTTTCCCTGTATCAACACTCCGGTGTAGCGTTCATCAAGAAGGATACGGCGCACCATAGTTGGCATCCAGATCGGTTTTTCCGTCAGACGGAACCCTGTCTTTAATTTCTGTTTTAAATATACCTGCTTATACCGAAGGGGCGTCAAGATCCCACGCCGGTTTAATTCTTCGGATATATCCGTTAGGCTGCAGCCCTGCATTTTCATGTGGTAAATATCCCGTACAACCGAAGCTGCCACTTCGTCCATAACTAGCTTATGTTTATCCTCTTCGGATTTCAGATAACCATAAAAAGCAAAAGGCGCTACACACTGCCCGGCTGTCATTTTGACATACAAATGAGAACGCACACTTTTGGAAGTATCCGCAGGATAAAGGTCATTGATTAAACTTTTAAATCTCAGGGTAAGGAAATCACGATTTGGCGTGAGGCTGTCATAATTGTCATTGACAAGGATCAGGCGCACACCCATTTTCGGCAGGATACGTTCCACATACTGTAAAACACCGGAAAAGTCCCTTCCATAACGGGAAAGGTCTTTGACAATAATACAGTCTGCTTCCCCCTCTTCCAGCATACGCAGCATTTCCTGAAAACCGGGGCGGTTAAAGTTTGTGCCGGTATATCCATCATCTACACATTCTTTTACCACCTGAATTTCAGGGTGGCTCTTTAAGAAGCTATGGATTAGTATCCTCTGGTTTGATATGCTGTCGCTTTCCCTGTTATCACCATCTTCGTCAGAAAGGCGTAGGTAAACAACCGCACGATAGATTTTTTTAAGTATTTGATTCTTCATTGTATTCGCTCCTATCATTTAGATTCGTCAGCCGATTCCCTAAATGATAGAGGCTACTGGGTCCTTGCCATCATCCTACCATAGTCCAGAAGGTTTGTCCACCCTGTAATCTGC
Organism: Eubacterium sp.; assembly: GCF_057858645.1. Taxonomy (NCBI): domain Bacteria; kingdom Bacillati; phylum Bacillota; class Clostridia; order Eubacteriales; family Eubacteriaceae; genus Eubacterium; species Eubacterium sp. The sequence goes on along the minus strand of NZ_DBLZZO010000006.1, from coordinate 4,967 downwards.
CAACAATCCGCTTTCTTCCCTATCCCTGTCGTAGCTTTACCATTTCATCTGCACAAGGCTTTGCATGGCTTCCTCTATGGTACGGTTGGTAGAAGCAAACCCAATCTTTATGGTGATCCCTTTATATTTCAGAAAATAAGGGTTCTTTCCGGACTCCAGGATTTCCCGGACCTTCTCCGGTTTGCTTTTTTTTACATCAATCTTCAGTTTCTCTACATCTTGTATCTCTTTCGGGTCAATGTCCTCAAACGTCATTTCCCGCATCTTCAGCAGTTCTTCCCGCGAGAACATTATATCCCTTCCCTGGTACAGCAACTGCACAGATACGCATCTAAGTCCTGCTCAAATTGTTCCTGTTTCTCCCAGGTGTGCATTAAATATTGTTTCAGTCTGGCATAATCTAAAATCCCATAACCGATACAGTCTATCTGCACCTGGAAAGCCTGGAGCAGTTCCATAGTCTGTAAAATTTCCTCCGGACAATAGGATAACCTGCTAAGCCCGGATACCACAATCACGTCAATCATGCCTTTTCCTGCAAGCACTGCCAGCCTCTGCCAGTTTTCTTTTTCTATGGAATTACCACACCCTACACCTTCCAGGATCGTAACTACATGGTATGTCTGCTGTTCACAGTAATGCAGGCTTTTTTCTTTTTCATAATACAAAAGCCCGGCACAGGGAATGGGAATATCCAGATACACTGCTGCACGCTGGGGAATATTCCTATTTTCTATCTCTTCTTTTCCTTTGCAGATCCATGTAGGAAACAGCATTCCTCCATGAAAGATCTCTTTATCTTCTGAAAACAGTTTCTGTAACCTCTCTCTCTTCATTGCTCTGCCTCCTCTTTCTTTTGCTCCTGTTTTCATTCCAGGACTATGAGGAAACCTGTTGTTTCCCCATAGCCCTAAAATGAACCTGTTTCACACACCATACCGGCAGGGCTTTCCCTGCCAGCATGATTTTTTTATTTTCTCACCCCGGTGTGAACGGGAGCATGTAGAACCGGCCCGGCTGGCCGCCTGACACCCTGCAGCCCCCTTTCCCGCTGCAGCATGTCCCAGACGCTACCCTGGTTGCAGTGTTTTTATGCAAAGGTATCATTATCATCCGGCTTTCAGGCTGCCTGCCACCAACAGCCTATGTCTGGGCGCTGCTCACACTTTTCCTTCATCTTCTACGATTCCTTGTTTGATCCGCTTCTTTTCTGCCTTACCTGCTGCCACTGCGGACAAATGTATCTTCGCACAGCTCATGACCCTGCATCACACAAAATAGAATGTGCCGAAATGTTTTGTGTCCTTTAAGATATTTCTATATTTTAGCGTCAGAAATGACACGTTTGTTTCAAAAAAATATCACCATACCGATATTCAGTTTTCAAGGTTCTCTCCGGCTGAAAACATCAGCCTGCCAAAAGACACCATAACCCTGATGTGTTTTGGCAGACTGTTTTCTGTCTGCATTTCTCTTTATTTCTTTAACCGGATAATCATATCTGCCCAGAATTCTGTGTATGCCTGCCGCATTAACTCCAGAAGCCGGGCTTCGGTAATTCCTGTAATTACATTTTCTTCTTTCTTTTCCGGTTTTGGTTCCTGTACTTCCAGTGCTTCTTCCCGTATTTTCATCGTAAGCATGGATAAGGAAGGGGAATTGGCACAGTTAATAAAACCGATATAATGGTTCACCACATCATAATCACCTCTGCAGCTTCGGACAATATCAAACGCATGACGGATTGCCCGTTCTACCCGCTGCCCTGTCGTACCATTTTGCTGAGCTACCTTAAAGTACAGATATGTCGTTTTGATCTTGCTGTCTTTCTCCAGGATCAGAACACAGTCTACGATATAACCAAATCCTTTTACATTGGCTGGCATTCCCATTTTAAATAATACTGCTTCCACCTTTTCTCTTGATAACATTTCCCTTTTCCTCCCCGTTTGTATTCTCACTTCCTGCTGTCTTGCTGATATTCCTTTAGCCCCTTCTTAATTCCCTCTATGGAATAAATCAAAAGGCTGGTTTCCCATTCATTACAATCCTGTACCAGATACCAGATCTTCTCCTTCAACATCATATCTTTTTTTGCTGTCCCCATGTGTATGAAGTGTTCTTTTATGGGAATGTCCATAGCTTCCAGCAGACGGATATAGGTTTTCATCCCCATAAGTCTGGCATGTGTTTCAATCTTTGCCAGATGTGATACAGAAATATCCGCTTTCTCTGCAAGCTGCTCCTGAGTCAGTCCTCTGGCTTCCCGCAAGGCTTTTATGGCATCTGCTACAATATAAAGTTCATTCTGCATTCTTTTATCTCCTCGTTGATTACAGGCTCTATTATAATTACAAATCCTTTCCCTGGTAATGGACTATGGAGGCAAGATTTCCCTGTTTCATTACCATTTCTTTCCTTTTTTTGTTTTAGAGATTTATTATATCTGAACGCCTTGAAAACGATTTTTGCACTATTTACGAAAAAGCACTGCATTATCTCTTCATTTAGGCATAAAAAATACAGGTGACTCCTCTATTTTAGAATCACCTGCACCTTATGTATCCTTATTCTTTTTTTATAAAATTCGTAGCATCTGAATATAATTCACATTTTCTTTTTCTGATAAACGTTCTCCGAATTTCCGGAATCTGTTTTTCTCGTTCTGATAGAAATTCAATAGCTCCGGCTTTTCCTCACACTCTAAGTACACAACGCCACCGCCAATTTCACGCTGTACATGTTTAAGAATGGTCAATACCGCTTCCATCATCTTTCCGCCATCTGGAACGGGTGCGTCTTTATGCTGATAATTTTTTCCAAACTGACCGATCAGAAAAGCAGAAAGAGCATATTCATCTGTCTTCTCATTTTTTTGTGCATACCGCTGTATCTTTTTTTGCAACGTAGAAGAAAGATTTTTTCCCCAGATTTGCACTGCTTTATGTGTGATTGCAAAAATTGCCAAAACCCTGCTATACTCATCTAACAAAAGATAAGTAATGGACATCTTCCGTTTTGCGAACTCTACCGCATTATTCCGGACAAAATTTTCTATTTCTTTATTCTTCGGACACGAAAAACCGGAGAGGACATCAACTACTGACTCCTCTCCTATAAGTTCTATATAATCTAAAATATTTACAACTGCATAATACATCTCTCTTAGTTCCTTTTCCTACCCAGGAATCTGCGTAATTCTTCTACACTATCTAATATTGGAATAGACGGTGCAGAAGGTTTCCATACTGGATCTTGACTGGACTTTTCAAGTGCATCTACAAATGCTTCTGCTTTTTTCGGATCTTCAATTACAACATTGGTAAGAATACTTGATGTAGCCATATAAAAGCACCTCCTCTTCTCTTATCATTCTCTTTGTTCTAAAAAGCGGTTTTATGCTGGCTGTCAGCCGCGACACCCTTCCGAATGTCTGAAATGTCGCCGGTATCATTCAGTCCCCGGTGCGGACTCACCGTATCTCCCTGGTGTGGGCGTAATACTCTTTCGAGTATAAAATAGTCCCAATATTTACCCTGCCTAGACGCAGTACAGCTTTTACGTGCCGCTACACGAAACCTTTTGGCTTAACTATATTATATGTGATATCCTAAGAAATATCAATGGTTTCCCCAAAATTTGTATCCTGTTATAGAAGGTTCATGGTCGTTTCCATAAACTTTTTCTATAATCTGTATCCAATACTATTTTATGAAAATCCAACATTGCGTGCTCTTGCATCAGTTTCTCACCCAATTTCACAAGAGGATTGGTTTCCCATTCCGGATTAATTCCTGTTTGATGAAAGTATCTTGCATAAGCAAATCCCTCCGCTACCGCATCTGAATTTTCAAATACTCCCACCATTGCATCTGTAAACTGTACAATGATTGAGTTTCCAAAAATACCCTGCAATTCTTCCGCATTCGCATCATCATATTTCTCTACATCAAAAAATAAAGAGAAATCATACGTATTCTCTTTTCCGTCTTCTGTTTCATAAGAAATGGTTCCAAAAATATCTCCCTTGCCAGACGGAAGTTCGATTGACTCTGAAAGCTCTAATTCATATTCAATACCATTGAATACTGTCGTTGCTTCAAACATTTGTGATATACAGGTACCTTCTTTTTCATAAATATCTTTTTGTAAAAAGGAAATAGGATTATACTCCATATTTTCCCATATCTGTTTTCCTTCCACTGTCCGTTTACACAAGAAATCTAAAAGCAACATCATTGTTTCCTGATCTATTTCTTCATATACGTTCATAGTCAGCCTCCTTTTTCTTTGGATAGTCCACAAAAGCTCTGTAAGAGTTTATCTCAATTTCTAGTTACAACGTGATATTTAGTCAAATGACGTATGTACGCGCCTTCTTATAGTTGCCAATATTATATGGCGTATCTCCCAAAAATTCAATCAGAATATACAAACTTTTACTCACACTATCCTGCCTTTACATCTTTTTTAGTCTATACCCTACATTGATCAATGTTTCTATAATATCATGCCCCATCTTTTTTCGTATCTTCCATACTACGTGTTCCACTGTTTTGTACGGAATCTGATCATCATAATAATTACTCTCCCAGACCGAACAATAGATATTCTTCTTTGGAATAACCCAATTTGGTCTTTGTGCTAAAAGATACAGAACTTCAAATTCCCTGGGAGCTAAGCTGATTTCTTTTTCTTCATAAATAACAGTATATGACATGGGATCAAGTTGAAATTTACCATTTCCTAATACAATTTCAGATTTATGTTCTGGAAAAATATTTTGCATCTATAAATTCTCCTATTTATGTCTTCATATTACTAAGTTGATATATTCATTTAAAACGGTTATAATTCAACTTCACTTAAAATACCATAAAGAACAGCACTTACTTCAAAGGAGTCACCTAGATCCAAAAATTCTATTGTACCATTATATTTTTCCACTACCCTTGTAACACTATGTA